>JBAQWL010000129.1:0-4145 GCA_049298895.1 Gallionella sp. | reverse complement strand
GGGTTTCGTCGACGATGTAGAACGTATCGCCAAAGCGACTCCAGCCACGCGCCAGACCCTGTTGTTCTCCGCGACGCTGGATGGCGTGGTCGGCAACCTGGCCTCGCGCCTGCTCAAGACACCGAAGAAGATCTCCGTCTCGGCAGCCAAGGACAAACACGAAAATATCGAGCAGCGCATGATGTTCGCCGATGATGTGGCGCACAAGAACAAGATGCTCAACCACCTGCTGACCGATGCCGAGATGAACCAGGCGCTGGTGTTCACCGCGACCAAGCGCGATGCCGACAGTATTGCCGATCAACTCTCCGCACAGGGCCATTCGGTTGCGGCATTGCACGGCGACATGAACCAGCGCGAACGCAACCGCACGCTGCTCAACATGCGCAACGGCAACGTGCGCATCCTGGTCGCAACCGACGTGGCCGCACGCGGCCTGGACGTACGCGGCATCTCGCACGTGATCAACTTCGACCTACCCAAGTTCGCCGAGGACTATGTGCACCGCATCGGACGTACCGGCCGCGGCGGTTCGTCCGGCATCGCCATCTCGTTCGCCTCGAATCGCGATGCGCAACTGCTGAAGCGCATCGAACGCTACACCGAACAAAGCATCAAGATGCACACCATAGTAGGACTTGAGCCCAAGTACAAACTGCGCACCGGCGGTGGCCCCACTTCGGATCGCCCGCGCAGCAACAGCGGCGGCCCGCGCCGTAGCGGCGGTTTCGGTGCCGGCAACAGCGCAGGTTTCGGCGGCAACGGTGGCGGCGGCTTCAATCGCCATTCAGCCCCGGACAGCCGTCATAGCCATACCGGACGGAAGGAAGGTCATGGTCAATGGCACGGCCAAGCCAACGGCAACAGTACCCAGGGTCATACGCCGGGAGTGGGCGGCGGGCAGGGTTTTGGCGGGCATGCCCGCAACAGCCAGGGATTTGCCGGCCAGGGCAAACCACGCAGCGCGGAGCGCAGCTTCGGCAGCAATCGCGGCGGCAACACAGCCCCGCAGCGCACCGGTGAACGCCCCAGCTACACGCTCGGACGCGGCAACAATGGCAACAGCCGTTAATCGCCGGTAGCAACAAGCAAAAGGCAAGTTTCTGCAGATTGCGTAAGTACTCTGCGGATGCCGGAATGAAAAACGCCTCACTTCGGTGAGGCGTTTTTCATTTCAGACGGCAACAGGAAATCAGTGCATCAATGCGGCCCTGCCATGGTCATGAACGATAGTTTGCTCACACCGGCATGTTGCGCAATCGCCATGATCTGGGCCACGCGCCCATATGGGACCGCTTCGTCGGCATGGATATGCAATTCATAATTGTCTTTTCCGGCAGCTGATTCAGCCAGCAGTTTAGCCAGTGCCAAATCGCTGACTGTGTTGTTCTCCAGGCTGACTTTCCCGTTCGCATCGATGGTAAGGGTCTGCAGTTTGCTATCCATGCGCCCCGCCACCGCCACGGTCTTGGGCAGCTTGACCACCAGCGATTGCGATAACAACGGCGCGGTAACGATGAACACCACCAGCAGCACCAGCATCACGTCCACCAGCGGCGTGACGTTGATCTCGCTCATCATCTCCTGATCGGATTGAGTATGGAAAGCCATGTCACACTTTATAATCGAATTTGCGCGCCAGCCTGGCAAAATCGTCGGCAAAATTCTCGAACTCGGTGAGACTCAGCCGCAGGCGGCGCAGATAAAAGTTATATGCCAGTACTGCGGGCAACGCAGTGGCAATCCCGATGGCGGTGGCAACCAGCGCTTCACCGATCGGTCCGGCCACGACATCCAGACTGGCCGACCCGGTTTTGCCGATCTCCTGCAAAGCATGCATGATTCCCCACACGGTACCGAACAACCCGATGAAGGGCGCGGTGGATCCGATACCGGCCAGCTCTGCCAGTCCGCTTTCCCCTTTGCGCTGCAAGTTGCGTATCTGCTGGCGCAATGCGTTTTCCATCAGCTCCTGCGGTTCTCCGGCATGCTTGAGATCGGTCTTGCCGGTAGCCAATTCCCGCAAGGCAGTAAAGGCAGCGCGGGACAGGCTGGCAAGCTGCCCTTCATGTTTCGCACTGACGAGCTCGGCATTCTTCCAATCCGGCGAATCCCAGAATTCCCGCTCGAAGGCTCGGTTCAGCTTGCCGTTACGCCTGCGCTGCAACAGTTTGTACAGCACGATAGACCAGGTGAACACTGAACAGCATACCAGCACCAAAAGGGTGATATAGACGACGGGCGAACCGATGTTGAATAACGACATCATGAATCCTCATTTAGAACGAATGGGATCGGCACCAGAAACCGTCGCGTGACCGCTTCACCATTGTGACGCGCCGGGACGAACCGCCACGTCCGCACGGTGTTCAATGCGACGTTATCCAGCACTTCATGCCCGCTGCTTTGATGCAGCACGATCTGGCCCGGAAAACCGCTAACCAGCACTTCAACATTCAACACCACCCTGCCTTGCCAGCCCATGCGCCGCGCCACCATGGGATAGGACGGCTTGGGATTGTTGAGGTAGGCCGCATGATAATCCGGTTCACGATCTGGCGGCCCGGGCGGAACATCTGCGGGTTGGGTCGATGCGGTATTCTCCACTCCCGCAGGCGCGGAAGTTTCCACAGGTGAGACCGGTGTCATATCCTGCACTGTCGGCTGTTGCGGTTCGACAGGCCGTGATGCAACGGGCTGTGGTTCAACTGGCTTGATTTTTTGCTCTGGTCTGGCTTGCACCGCTTGTGGAGAGATTTGTATTGCGATACTGACGGACATATCGTGACGAAGTGACTTCGGTAGGCTGGGCGATACCGCCCAAAGCCACAACAGCGAAACATGCGCTAACACCACCACTGCCACGACCGGAGACCAGTCGCGCAACGGCGAATCAACAGAACCCGGGATAGCCGACATCGGTTGAATGGCAAAAGAATTCATAGCTTCAGCGGTAGCCATATTGCTGTTTGATCCACTGTTCCGTTACATCCCGTTCAAGCTTGCCGCTAAAAGCTGTTACTTCATTCTTTGTGCCAAAGAAGTATGTGCGCGGCAATTCACCTTGCCACCCCTTATCCACCTCGAAACGCAAACGGTCGGTGTAGCTGTCTGCGAATAACCAGGCCTCGGATTTTTTCGGGGAAATTTTTGCCAGGGCTGCGGAAACCAGATTTTCTTCCTCGGGCGTGTCCGTGGATACCAGCACTAAATCGAGCCTGGGATATTTCCCCGCTAATTTTTTGAGCAGGTCCAATTCGGCTTTGCAATAGCTGCAACTCAAAGACCAGAAGCTGACGATAAAAGCATTTCCCTGCCGTGCAGAAACGATCTGCTGATAACTGCCCCGGACGAACGGCTTTATTTCCTGCGCGCCCTGTGATGCCGCCGGAGCAAAAGACAATACAATCAGGCACAGGCGCATCAGGGAGCCGATTCTTTTCATTGCTGCTCTCCGGATATTTCAATCAGGCGATACCCTTCCTTCAAAGTGTTCCATGACAGATAAACATGGTTGCTGTCGCTGACCAGCATGGGGCTGTCGGAAGTGTCAGATGTGCTTGCCAATTTTATTGGCATGGTCCATGACTTACCACCGTCGCTGGAACTTCTTCCGAGTATGCTGGTGCTCTCCCCGTCGAATTCCTTCCAGACAAGATAAATGCGGGTGCCCAAGCTAAGCACGTAGGGATGTGCCGGCTGGGCTTCCAGATTGCCAAAATTCAGCGGGCTGGAAAAAGTCTTGCCATGGTCGGTTGAATACGCATAGAACAGGCCGCGCAGCTGCGGCGCGTTGCTGAACCATGTGGCGTGATATACGCCGTCGGCCGCGATAGACAAGGAAGGGCCGTGATGGGGACAAGCGGCGATATTCCAGTTTTCATTGCCTAGCCGCACGGGTTTCATTTTGCCATCCAGCTTGACCAAGGCATGGTCGCGGATGTTGGTGTCGAAAATATGGCGCCATGCGATGACAGGATAGCCATCGGTATCTACCGCCATCGCCACGCGGCAACATTCGCAGGTATGTTCCGCAGCCTTGATATTGGCATGGAAGCGTTTGCCTTGGTCGTCTGAGACGGTGTAATAGACGGCAATTCCGCTGTATTTCTCTCCTTTTTTATTGGCGGCTGCGGCATCACGCC
>JBAQWL010000128.1:0-4609 GCA_049298895.1 Gallionella sp. | reverse complement strand
CTGGTGCCGGCGACATCCATCACAAAATTCGGCGCGGATTCGGCGAAATATTGCCGGGTTATCTCCACGTCCATGGGCGAATTTTCGACATACAGAATCCTCACCGGAAACGTGACGGACATGCCCTGATTTTGTTTGCGGCGGTATTCCTTGAGCACGTCACGCAATATGTCCGGCATGGTTTCCAGATAGTTGCCGAGTTTGGGTATGTAATTGGCTGCACCCAGCCGTAATGCCTTCAATACCAAATTCTCGTCACCGTAGCCTGTCACCAACACCACCGGAACCTGTAGTCCGGCATGAATCAGCGCTTTTAACACGGTCAGCCCATCCATGTCGGGCAAGCGATGATCGAGCAACAACAAATCAAATCGTCCGGTGCGCAGCCGCTCCAGACATGCCTGCCCGGTGTCTGCAATTTCGATTTCTAATTCCGGCGCATGGCTTCGCAGGAAATTGCGAGTCAGATCCGCATCCTGAGGGTTGTCTTCGGCATACAGAATCCGGGTGGTCTGGCTCATGATTGCCTTTCATTCCGTACCGGCAGTTCGACAACAAAAGTCGCGCCCTTTCCCGGCGCGGATTCGGCACGGATGAACCCGCCGAGTTTCTCGATCAGTTTCTTGACGATAGCCAAGCCGACGCCGGTGCCCTCGAATTCATCGGCGCGCACCAGCCGGTTGAACAGGCCAAAGATGCGGTCATGATATTTCATGTCGAAGCCGATGCCGTTATCGCTCACGGTCACACGGCAACGGCCGTTAGCCACTTCGGCGCTGATGGTCAAACGCGGCGGCTGCGACCTGCGGCTGTATTTGATAGCGTTGTCGATCAGGTTGGTCAGCACTTGATGCAGGCCGCGTTCCCAGATGTGCAGCGAGAGCAGAGGAACTTTCACCTCCACCTCAACACCCAGCTCGGTAATGGTAAGGTTACGGTCACGCAAGATGCTTTGCATCAGTTCGCTCAGGTTGACCTCGGTCAGCGTCGGTGTCTCGGTATCGAGGCGGGAATACTTGAGCAGGTCTTCGATGAGGTTATCGAGATTCTTCGAGGCGGTAATGATTTGCGTGATGCAGAACTGCGCGCGCTCCGGCAGCCCCTCTTTATGGCCGCTCCAACTCCTGCGCATAACCGGCGATGCCGCGCAGCGGCGCTTTGAGGTCATGTGAGACAGTGTAGGCAAAGGTCTTCAGCTCTTCGTTCTTGGCGCGCAGCAATTGCTCGGCACGCTTGCGCTCGGTGATGTCGCGCACGACTGCGATCAGGCGCGGCGCAAGATGGTCGAACTTTACAGCTTGCATGGTGACTTCCACCGGAATTTCATGCCCATCCTTGTGCCGGTGCACAGTCTCGAAAGTTAACGAGGATTTTGCACCATCGAGCAGAGGCTGAACCAAAAGCCGATATTGCTCCGGTGAGTATTCCGGTTTGATGTCCGGTACGACCATCTCGAGCATCTCCGCTTCGGAGTAGCCCACTTGCCGCATTGCTCCTTCGTTCACGTAAACGAAACGGAAATCGTCCGCGCGGCAGATGAACACACAGTCCACCGTCTGGTCGAGTGAATATTTGAACTGCTCCAGCGAACGCTGTATTTTCAGCCGCTCGGTGATGTCCTGGAACGCCACGATCACGCCTTCGATGTTGCCGGCTTCGTCAACCATGGGCGTGCTGACGTAGGTAACTGGGAAACTCGTGCCATCCTTGCGCCAAAACACTTCATCCTCGATGCGGCGGGTGATGCCGTCATGCAGCGTGGCATATATGTGGCATTCGCTTACCGGATAGGGTGAGCCATCGGCCCGCGTGTGATGCATCACAGCATGTGCTGGCTGTCCGATCAGCCCCTCCACTCCTTCATAACCCAGCATGGCTATGGCAGCGGGGTTCTCGAAGATGATTTTCCCCTCCCGGTCTAAGCCATGCAGTCCTTCGCCGATGGAAGTGAGAATACGTTCCTGGTGAGCCTGTAATCGTTTCAGCGCCGTCTCGTCTTGCTTACGCCGAGTAATGTCAACCACAGATGCCAGCACGCCCTTGCCTTGAGGTGTGTCGAGCGGACTCAGGCCGATCTCCAGTGGGAACTCGCTGCCGTCCTTGCGCCGGCCGAACAGGTCGCGCCCGGCCCCCATGGCGCGAGCCCCGGGATCGGCGAAGAAATTGCGGCGTTGTCCCGGATGCGCAGCGCGAAACCGTTCTGGCACCAGCACCTCAATCGGCTGGCCGAGGAGTTCCTCCCGCACATAGCCGAATAACTTCTCCGTCTGTGCATTGACCAGGGTGATGACACCGGCTGCGTTAACCATCACCATGCCGCTGGGTGAGGCCTCGACCACACTGCGGAAGCGCTCTTCCTCGCGCTTGCGTTCGCTGAGGTCAACGGCCAGGCCGAGGAAGCCGGTGATTACGCCATCCGCATCGCGCAGGGCCGTGACTGCAAGCAGCACCGGGAAACGGCTGCCGTCTTTGCGGATGTATGTCCACTCGTATTCGTTGGGCAGGTTACGGCGCGCCTTGGCGACGAATACCTCAAAACCGGGCGCTATCGTCTCGCCCAGCTCGGCAGAAAATTCTTGCGCGCGCGCGACGACCTCACTCGCCTCGTGAATAATGGCCGGCGTCTGCAAGCCCACCATTTCCGCAGCCGTGTAGCCGAGCATGCGCTCGGCAGCCGGATTAAAAGTGGTGATGACCCCGTCCGGCGTGGTGCTGATAATAGAATGACCAGCGTTGTTAAGAATGGCATGTTGCAGCGCCATGATTTCAGCAAGCTGGGTTTGAGTATGCTTGCTCTCGGTAATGTCGCGCGCGATGGCGAAAATCAGCCCTTCATTCGGCTCCGGGTAGGCGACCCATGAAAACCATTTGTAGCTGCCGTCTTTACACAAATAACGGTTATCAAAAAAATAAATTGTTTTACCGTCAACCAGGCTGCCAGCGGCATTGATTGTTGCGTCGCGGTCGTCAGGGTGGACGAATTCAAGATAGGGACGGGCCAGCACTTCGGCAACAGTCCAGCCCAAAGTCCGTTCCCAAGCCGGGTTGGCCTGGATGAAGTAGCCCTCAAAGTTCGCGATGCCATAGATGTCGAGGGCGTTGTTAAACATGCGGTCGCGCTCTTTTTCCGCCCGCTTGCGGGCAGCAATGTTGCGGAAGATCGAGCGCGTGGCGACAGGTTTGCCATCAACAAAGTGACAACTGCTGTTCCCTTCAACAAAAATTTCGTGGCCATCTTTGGTCAGGAATACAGCTTCCACCTGTTCGGGTGCTTCCCCTGCCATCACCCGCTGGAACATCTCCATGCAATGACTTAAAGACGCAGGATGAATGATGTTACGCAACGACAGGCCGGCCAGGTCCGCCTCGCTGTAGCCCAGCGTTTCGCGCCACGCCCGATTAGCGTAAATAATCGAACCGTCCGGACGGACACTCAGGATCAGATCATTCGCATTCTCGAACAGGTCATAGAAACGCTCCTCGCTCTCGCGCAATGATTTTTCGGCCCGCTGGTGTTCTTTGAGGCTGAGCCGCAGATCAAGAAGTGCCACCACATGCCGGCCAAGGGCTTGCAAGGCCTGCTTCTGCGCCGCGCTCAGCTCGCGCGGCGCGCGGTCTATCACGCACAACGTGCCCAGAGCCGAGCCATCGGGCGCGACCAGCGGCGCACCCGCATAAAAACGGATATGCGGGTCGGCGGTGACCAGCGGGTTGTCGGCAAAACGCGGATCGAGTTGCGCGTCACGCACTTCCAGCACCTCGTCCGAGTTCAGGATGGCATGCGCGCAAAAAGCCAGGTCGCGCGACGTTTCGGCGGCGTCCAGTCCGATCTTCGATTTGAACCACTGGCGGTTTTCGTCAACCAGTGAGACCAGTGCGATAGGTGTTTGGCAGATATGCGAGGCGAGCAGCGTCAGATCGTCAAAGGCCTGCTCCTGCAGGGTGTCAAGCACGTCATAGCTGCGCAGGATTGCGAGGCGCTGGGCTTCGTTGGGTGGGAGCGGGGCTTTCATGCCGAGATTATACTAATGCTGCGGGGAAGCAAGCCATGCACAACAGTCACAGCGCCAGCGAAATTGGGACGGGAAAACAGCGACGGATTGTTGGCGAGTAGAGCCATGATGCACTCCTCAGCTTGTTCACTTCATATAGAAGTTATTGAGAATTTCAAAAATCATCTCAAAGCAAGGTTGAGGATACTCTCAAACCACGCGGAAAGAACACTTTATTTATTCATGACTTTTATAAGCTCTTTTCGCTGCTGGTGTGGCAAAACAGAGCCCGCTCAGATAGCCCGCGGCTGTTCTCTCGACCTTCTCATTCGCGGATGGCGACCCTTCCCGCAAACGGCCGGCTACGCCGGTAACGTGTCCGATGTCACGCCTCTCAGGCAGATTGCGGTCTGATCACAGACCAGTTTATTCGCGGCTGGCGATCCCTCCCGCACCGGACCCCTCCGCCGCACCGTGTCGGGGTATCCGCTCAGATAGACCGCAGTTGCTCACAGACCAGTTCATTCGCGGATGGCGACCCTACCCGCACCGGACGGCTCCGCCGCACCGTGTCCGGGTCGCTACTCCCACTCAATCATCAATAGGAATTGCATCAT
>JBAQWL010000127.1:0-8545 GCA_049298895.1 Gallionella sp. | reverse complement strand
CTAATATTGAGCGCTTGGCCCTGTTGCGGGCAGGCTTGCGACAGCAAGTATTGGCATCTCCTCTGTTCGATGCATCACGGTTTGCGCACAACCTGGAAGAGGCACTTTGGAGTATGTGGCAGGCACGCAGGGACTTAGGCCGAATACCATAGCACTGCAAAAAAGTGGCATGCAGTACCCGCCATGACGAACAGATGCCAGACGAAGTGGCCATAGCGCAGACGCGCGTCGGTCACGAAGAACGCCACGCCTGCCGTGTAAGCTACTCCTCCTGCAACCAGCAATACAATGCCTGGTGCCGGCAGGCGTGCATACATCGGGTCAGCTGCGATCACTATGAGCCAACCCATGAGCAGGTATAGACCTGTGGAAATGACAGGATGGGACATCCTGCCGAATATTTTCAATATCACCCCTGCCAGGGCAAAGCTCCAGATGAGTCCGAGTAAAGTCCACCCCCATACCCCATGAAGCACTCCCAGCGTGAATGGCGTGTAGGTACCCGCGATAAGTAAATAGATCGCGGAATGCTCGATGATCTGGAACACGTTCTTGGCCTTGCCTGCCGGAAGAGCATGATAAAGCGTGGAACCAAGATAAAGCAGCACCATAGTCGCGGCAAAGATACATACCCCGACAATGGATCGCGCTTCTCCCTGCCGGATCGCATGCAGGATAAGGAACGGTATCCCCACGAGTACCGCGATCAGCCCTATCCCGTGACTGATGCTGTTCGCGAGTTCTTCCCCGCTCGATTGCGCTCTACTGGGTGAGGCAGCTGGTACGCTCATGAACACCGGCATGCGAGCCTGATCTTCAAGCGCGATTTTTTTCAAGATGTTTGATACCGGCCATAGAGAACTCCGCGATGTGTTCGGCTATCGCTCCGATCTCTTTGTGGTCATAGCGCAACCCGGGATGCAGACGCTGCAACACAGGTTGTGAATGCCGGTAGAACAGACACTGGCCAAAGATGCTGTGCACGTAGCGGCGCAATTCGGCCTCGCTGACTTGGCCACCGACGATTTCACGCACCAGCTTGCCTAAAAACTCATGCATCGGCTGTATCGCTTCCCGCACGATTTTGTCCAGCGCGGGAGTGGGATCGGACAGCTCACGCGCCATGATCTGACATTGCGAGGATGGATTTTCTTCATCCAGCAACATCAGCATCAAATCGTGGATGAATAGGCGCAGACGCATCCTGGGGCAATCGCCGGCCAAGATATTGGCATTCTGCATAGCTTTGAGCGGCGCGAAATTCAAGGCTTCGGCGAGCAGTCCATCCTTGCTGCCAAAGTGATAATTCACCGCTGCGCCATTCGCCTCGGCGCGCCGACAAATTTCGCGCACTGTCGCACCCTGGAACCCGTGCTGTGAAAATACCTCGCGCGCAACTTCCAGCAAACGCATCCGGGTTTGCTCGCTGGCGGTTTTTGCTTGTGCTTCTGTCATGATTTGTCAGCCGGCGGTTGATTTTCTTGTTCAAGATTGCGTGCATGCCCGGGGAAGATGCGGCGAACGACCACGTAGAAAACCGGCACGAAAAACACTGCCAATACTGTCGCAGCAATCATGCCGCCCATCACGCCGGTGCCGATAGCATGACGTCCATTCGCGCCCGCACCGGTGGAAATGGCCAGTGGCAATACGCCCAGTACAAAGGCGATGGAAGTCATTAAAATCGGGCGGAACCTCAGGCGGCAGGCTTCCAGCGTGGCTTCGATCAGGTCGTGCCCCTTATCCTGCAAATCACGGGCGAACTGGATGATCAGAATTGCATTTTTCGCCGCGAGCCCAATGATGACGATCAATCCGACCTTGAAGTAAACATCGTTGTGCAAGCCGCGCAACATGACTGCAGACAGCGCTCCCAGCAAACCGATGGGCACCACCAGGATCACGGCGAGCGGTATGGACCAGCTCTCATATAGTGCGGCCAGACACAGGAATACAGCAATTACCGATAAGCCAAACAGAAAGGGCGCCTGACTGCTGGAAAGCCGCTCTTCTTTTGATGTCCCGGACCATTCGAAACCGAAGCCGATAGGTAATTTTGCCGCGACTTCTTCCATCGCCAGCAGTGCTTCGCCGCTGCTACGACCGGACGCAGGACTGCCGGAGATCTTCATGGATGGCAGGCCGTTGAAACGATCCAGCTTCGGCAGATCTACCGTCCAACGTGACTCTGCGATCTCGGACAGTGGCACCATCCCACCCTGCGCATTCCGCACTGGTAAGCGCAATATCTTTTCCGGCGTGGAGCGGTTATCAGCTTCCGCCTGCATCTGCACCCGCAGGATGCGACCATCGCGCACGAAGTCGTTGATATAGGCCACACCCAGCGCCGACTGCATGGTTTCATTCAGATCGGCGATATTTATGCCCAGCGCCTGCGCTTTCAGACGGTCGATGTCTATCAGCAGTTGCGGTCCCGGCTCCTGTCCTTCCGGCCTCACTCCCATCAGTGCCGGGTGCTGACTTGCCATACCCAAAGCCATGTTGCGCGCTTCAAGCAGTTTTTCCCGGCCCAAACCGGCGCGGTCTTGCAGGCGGAAATCGAAGCCGCCCACAGCAGCCAACTCCGGGATAGGGGGTACATTGATAGAGAAGACCATCGCCTGCTTGATGCGGAACAACATCATGTTGGCGCGCTTCACCAGCGCAGAAGCCGAGTTGTCCGGACCAGGTCTTTCATCCCATTCCTTCAGGCGGACAAAAGCAATCGCGGCATTCTGTCCGCGGCCAAAGAAAGAAAATCCGAGCACACCGATGACGTGCGCCACCTCGGGTTGCTTGAGATAGAACTGCTCGACTTCGGTCAGCACTTCCTTGGTACGCTCTCGCGTTGCAGCCGGTGGCAACTGGATCACGCTGATGAAATAACCCTGATCCTCCTCCGGCAGGAAACTGGTCGGCAGTTGCCAGAAAAGCCAACCTACGACTCCGAGGAGACCCGCGTAGAGCAACAGATAGCGGCCGGTGCGCTTTAATACGCCAGCCGCACCGGACTTGTAACTCCTGGTTGCTTTGGCAAAGAAGCGATTGAACCAGCCGAGCAGACCCTTCGTCGGCACCATTTCATGGCCGGGAGAATTTTGTAGCAGTGTGGCGCACAGTGCCGGTGTCAGGGTCAGCGCCATCAGCACCGAGAACAGGACGGTCAAAATCAAGGTGACCGCGAACTGGCGATAGATCGCTCCCACAGAACCGCCGAAAAAAGTCATCGGAATGAATACAGCGCAAAGCACCAGCGTGATCGCGATGATGGCGCCAAATATCTGATCCATCGCTTTGCGTGTTGCCTCGCGCGGTGCTAGACCCTCTTCGGTCATGATGCGTTCCACGTTCTCCACCACCACGATGGCATCGTCCACCACGATACCGACAGCCAGCACCATGGCGAAAAGCGTCAGGGTATTGATCGAGTAGCCGACGGCATACAAACCCACCATACCCCCGACCAGTGCGATCGGCACAACGATGGCGGGAATGAAGGTGGCGCGCAGGTTGCCCAGAAACAAATAGATAACCAGAAATACCAGCAACATGGCTTCCGCCAATGTTTTTACTACTTCGCCGATCGAAATTTCGACAAATTTGGACGTATCGTAAGGCACCAGCCAATCCACGCCTGCGGGGAAGAATTTTGCCAGCTCCGCCATCTTGGCCTTGATCGCCTTGGCAGTATCCAGCGCATTGGCCGAGGGTGACAATCTAATGGCGATGGCCGAGGCTGGTTGGGTATCGATGCGCGCGGAAATGGAATAATCCTGCGCCCCCAGTTCCACTCTGGCCACGTCCTTGACCCGAACCGAGGAACCATCGGGATTGGCACGCACGATGATGTTGCCGAACTCTTCCGGTGTGGACAGTTTGCTTTTGGTAACGATGACCGCATTCAACTGCTGGCCGGGCGCCGCCGGTAGTTGCCCGAGCTCACCGGTAGCGAGCTGTGTGTTCTGGGCGCGCACAGCCTTGCTGATATCACCGGGCGAGAGATTATAGGCATGGAGTTTCTCGGGCTTCAGCCATAGCCTCATCGAATATTCGGTGCCGAACAGTATCGCCTCGCCCACGCCCGGCACGCGGCGGATGTTCTCCAGCACGTTGGCTGCTGCATAACTCCCCAGCGCCACATTGTCGCGGCTCTGGTCCGGAGAAATGAGCGCGACGAACATCAAATAATTGCGCGCCGACTTCGCCACGGTTACGCCCGCACGGCGCACATCCTCGGGCAGGCGCGGTTCAGCGCGCTTGACGCGGTTTTGTGCTTCGACAGAAGCAATATCCAGATCGGTGCCCGCCTCGAAAGTCAGCGTGATGCTGCCGCGACCCAGCTCGGAAGACGAGTCCATGTTGATCAAATGCTCGATACCGTTCAATTCCTGCTCGACCAAGGCGACGGCAGTTTCTTCCACCACCTGTGCAGAAGCGCCGGGATAGCTGAGCGTGATACCCAAAGCCGGTGGCGCCACCGCAGGATAGGATGCAACCGGCAGGTTGCGCAGCGCCAAGCCACCGCTCAATAAAATGATGAGCGCAATAACCCAGGCGAAGATCGGACGGTCGATGAAGAATTTTGCGAACATGGCGCGACCTTAGGGCTTGCTTACGGTTGCAGGATTAGCAGCCACGGATTTGCCAGCTTCCGGCTCGGGCACGGGATTCACCACCGAGCCCGGTCGTGCTTTCTGCAATCCGTTCACGATGACCTGTTCGCCACCCTTGAGTCCCTCGGTAATAATGAAATCGCCTCCGGCCATACTGCCGGTTTTTACCGGTGCCGGCGTTACTTTATTTTCCGCGCCAACCACCATCACGAACTGACCTTGCGGCCCGGCTTGCACGGCACGTTGCGGGACGCGTATCACGTTTACTGCCAACGCTTCGGGAAAACGGACAATTACGAACATGCCCGGCAACAATTCGCGATGCGGATTGGGAAATTCTGCGCGCAAAGAAACTGCTCCGGTACCCGGATCAACTGCCATGTCGGTGAAAAATGTCTTGCCTGACCTCGGATAGACGCTGCCGTCTTCGAGCACCAGCTGCACCATGGCGGTATCGGCGCGCTTGAATTTGCCTGCTTTGACAGCCTGTCTCAGGCGCAACAGGTCGGCTCCGGATTGTGTAAAGTTGGCGTAAATGGGATCAAGCTGCTCGATAGTGGCCAGCAGAGTGGCTTCACCTTTGCCGACGAAAGCACCTTCCGTTACCAGAGCGCGACCGATGCGCCCTGATATCGCGGCGGGGACACTGGCGAATTCCAAAGCCTGATCCGCAAGTACAGAAGCGGCCTCTGACTGTTTGGCTTTTGCGCTGGCCAGGTCGAATTCCTGTTGGCTGACCGCTTTGATTTCCAGCAGGGGCTTGTAGCGTTCTACGGTTTGCTTTGCTATCGCCATGTTGGCATGGGCGGATTCAGCCGCCGCTTTATAGCTGCGCGCATCGATCTGAAACAGGGAAGAACCCGCCTTCACCTCGCTGCCTTCCTGAAACAAACGCTTCTCTATTACACCTTCTACACGAGCGCGTACCTGTGCGGTACGGTAAGCCTGCAGACGGCCGGGCAAATCCTGGGTGATAGTCGCCCTACCCTTGCCAGCTATAATCACGTCCACGTCGGGCGGCGGCATCCCACCGCCAGATCCGCCGGGGCCTGCTTCAGGTTTGTCACCGCCCCCACATCCAGCCAGATTGGCAGTCAACAACATCAGCAATATTGGTTTGGTTAGTGTGGTCATGTTGGAATCCCGCAAAAAAATTTATCCGCTCGCGCCATACGAACGGCTCGGACTACCGATCTTGCGCGGCGAGTGCCGCGCACACTGATTAAAATGCCCAAAACTACCTGCGACTTCAACCGGGATGAGATACCAGTAGCTTGGAAAGGAATGTAACTCGAATTACGGATCGAGCGTATCAAACGCTTGTTTGAATGTAAAGCTGGGGGTGTTTTCGAAAATCGGAGATCAAATCTCAGCGTTCGGCGCAGCCAGACTGGGCATTTGTATCACTCCGCTCAATTCGTCTTCGCCCAGCGGCTGCTCGGTTTCGATCTG
The DNA here is from genome assembly GCA_049298895.1 of Gallionella sp. Lineage (GTDB taxonomy): Bacteria > Pseudomonadota > Gammaproteobacteria > Burkholderiales > Gallionellaceae > Gallionella. The sequence continues at coordinate 2,480 of JBAQWL010000127.1, read as the reverse complement.
ATGATGCAGTACCCCGATATCCGCCTCCGATGCATCTTTTTCAGTACTTGCACGAAAGCTTACACGTTCGCGCAGTGTGGCGTGGTCAGCTTGAACATCCATGATTTGAAAACGCACGCCGCGCCGTTTGGCAATCGCCCTGAACAGCACGCGCTGCCAACGCTCCAGAAAAGCCGCATCGACGATCACCGGCCAACCGGTGGCCAACAACCCCTCCGTCAAACGTGACAGGTGTTGATAAGTCCGGCGGCTTGATTCCCTTGTATACAGCCCCTGCCCGATACCGGCTCCACTGTGCGCCAGCGCATCCAGTCCGGCCAGCCGCTTGCGCTCGATATCGGAGCGCAGTCGTATCATGCCGTAATCTTGCATCAGCGCCTGGCTGATAGTGGTCTTGCCGGAACCGGACAGGCCATGCATGATCCACAATTGTGCCGGCATGTTCTGTATCAGTTGTTCTGCCAGCAACAGGCAGGCGCTGACTTCGGCGCGGCTCTCGCCACCCAATTGTTCAGCGCGTAACGCAGCCACTTTGGCGCGCACCAGCGCCCGGTACACTGTGTAGTAGCGCAACAATGCCACACCTTCATAGTCGCCGCTGGTCTCCAGCCAGGCATTCAGAAAACGCATCGCCAAGTCGCCATGCTGCCGATGCAACAGATCCATGAAGCAGAACGCCACTTCCGAGATAACATCGATCCAGCGCAACCGCGCGCTGAATTCTATGCAGTCGAAGATAACGATCTGCCCGTCCACCCAGGCCAGGTTACCCAGATGCAAGTCGCCATGACATTCGCGGACTTTGCCGTTGCGTTTGCGCGCCTGCATCAGCGGCGTGAGCCGGGCGTGTTCGGCAACACTCCAGCTTTGCAAAGCAGCCAGGCGTTGATTATCGGCAGGATCGTGCCATCGCTCAGCCAGTAATTTAAAATTTTCCGCGACGGGTTGCGCGATCATTTCCGGTTCGCCCCACGCACTCTCTGCGGGAGCTATTGCACATTCGCCAAAATGGAATCGCGCCAGCCGCGCGGCGAGCAGGTCAATGTGAACACTGCCCAGTTCGCCGCGCTCAGACAAACGATCCAGCGTGGCATCGGGCGGGAACTGGCGCATCTTCACCGCGTATTCGATGGCGCTGCCCTGGCCGTTGATGCGCGGCGCAGCCGAACTGCCGGTGATGTCAACCACACCCAGATAAATCTCCGCTGCCAGGCGCCGGTTCAAGCGCACCTCGTCGGCACAGGCCTGCTGCCGCAGCGCCAGCGTGCTGAAATCCAGAAAGCCCAGATCCACCGGCTTCTTGATCTTGTAGGCATATTTGCCGGTGAGCAATACCCAGGAGATATGCGTTTCGATCAGTTGCACCTGCACCACCGCATGGTCATAGCAGGCCGGATCGGACAGCAGCGCACGGATCAGTAGCGGCAGCCGGGCTGCTTCACGCGTTGTTGGTACTGTGGGAGATGCCATCGTTCAAATTGAGGAGCGCGCAGCTTTTGGCACGGTCTGATCGAACGCAGGGTTAGATTTTTTGCGGAGATAAGACATGACTATTTCAACTGAGAAAAATCCGGATGCGGAGACCCTCTGCTTCAACAGCCATGAGGATGCTATCGACTTTGCCAATTAGAGTTTTCAAGACACCGTCCGCTGGCAGGCCATAAATGACGTCAATTTCGCCAAACGATACGAGCGTGGTGGCCTCCACGTGGCAATCGACATTGAGGTCGGAAGTCTTTCCGACCCAAGCAAATGCCATCTCGTTATTGTCGCGGTCCCAGGTCGGATTCATAGCAGCCTTCATGGGACCGCTGCTCAAAACCCTGAAATTCCTAAGCTGGAATTCATCGGCGATGATTGCCATCGGGCTAAGGATTCTATGTTTGTTGGCGTTAGCCAACTTGTTCAAGGACCACAGTGCGTCATCCCCTCCCTTGTATGGCTTGAACGATTCCATGACTGTAAAGATGTCTGGCGGGATTTCGCTGGAACCTCCCGCCGCTCTACTTCTCACTTCTGCGGGGGTATCTCCAAACGGGAAGTAAGTGTCTTTCCCCTTGCCACCGGACGCAATACTGCAAGCGTATCCAGCTTGATCGAGAGCGGAACGCAAGTTGCAGACAGCATCGGACGCGGTGCCGTTGAGCATAGCTGGCATCGGTTTGACGATCTTGAATTTGTAAACATACTCATTGGCGGCCGCATTTTCTTCCGCGACCGGGGTCACGGGGTCAGTGTCCAAATAGACGCCGATCTCCCGTTCAAGTTCGGTCACATGGTGCTTTGCTCTTGCAAGCATGTATCGCGCGCTGTCGAGCGGATTAGCCATAAGCAAGGTTGATGATGGAAAAATCTAACGTGGTTCGAGTTGAGCGGCACCCCCGCCAGACGGCTTGCGTTTATGGCAGGCGAGTAGCGAAGCTGACAACGGAGTGAATATTGGGAACGAGCCTGGCATGCAAGCTGGCCAGTGGGGCGCA
>JBAQWL010000126.1:0-23744 GCA_049298895.1 Gallionella sp. | reverse complement strand
CTTGAGAATGTGCTGGAAAAATTGCAGGAGGCCGGTGCAGCGATACAGGTGTCGGGTAGTACGATTAATCTGCAGATGAACAAACGCCCGCTGGCCGTGAATGTGCGCACCGCGCCTTACCCGGCTTTTCCCACCGACATGCAGGCGCAGTTCATGGCGCTGAACACCATCGCGGAAGGCAGCGCGATGGTGGTCGAGACAATATTCGAGAACCGCTTCATGCACGTGCAGGAGCTGCGCCGCCTCGGGGCGCAGATCGAGGTGGAAGGTAATACCGCCGTGATCAAGGGCTGCGTACAATTGGAGGGTGCGACCATCATGGCGACCGATTTGCGTGCCTCGGCCTGTCTGGTGATCGCCGGACTGGCCGCACAAGGCGAGACCATCGTGGATCGCATCTACCATCTGGATCGCGGCTACGAACACATCGAGGCGAAACTGTCGGCGCTGGGCGCGCAGATACGTAGGATAAAATGAAAGGCAGCACATCCTAACCTGCTGCGATGCAGCGACCCTTCCGGGGGAAGCATGCTCCTCCCCTGACAAGGGGAGGCCGAGAGGGGTTAGGATGTGTCACCTTCAAACAATTAAATCAACCGTGAGCAATACACCATGATAACCATTGCACTGTCCAAGGGCCGCATCTTCGAAGAAACCCTGCCGATGCTGAACGCAGCGGGCATCACCGCGCTGGATGACCCGGAGTCATCGCGCAAGCTGATACTGCAGACCAACCGCGCAGATGTGCGTCTGATCATCGTGCGCGCCAGCGATGTGCCGACCTACGTGCAATACGGAGCGGCGGATCTTGGCGTTGCGGGCAAGGATGTGCTGAACGAACATGGTGGCACTGGGCTGTACCAACCGCTAGATCTGAACATCGCACGCTGTCGCATGATGGTCGCGGTGCGCGATGATTTCGATTACGAATCCGCAGTACGCCAGGGCGCGCGTCTGCGCGTGGCGACTAAATACGTGCAGACCGCCAGGGCCCACTTCGCCGCCAAAGGCGTACATGTGGATCTGATCAAGCTGTATGGTTCGATGGAGTTGGCTCCGCTGGTCGGGTTGTCGGACGTGATCGTGGACCTGGTAAGCAGTGGTAACACGTTGAAGGCGAACCACCTCAAGGCGGTAGAACACATCGAAGATATTTCATCGCGTCTGGTGGTGAATCAGGCCGCAGTCAAATTGAAGCATGCGGCGATCCAGCCGATGCTGGATGCTTTTGCGGGTGCAGTAAGCAAATTATAAACGAATCGTCATTCCGGCCTTTCGACGGGCTCAGGATAAACTGACCTATAGTCGGGTTGGAATGTCGTACTGTGGGATGGAAATAGAATGAACCTCAAACGACTCTCGACAAAACAAGCCGGCTTCCACGCCAAGCTCGACAAGCTGCTTTCCTTCGAGGAGACCGCAGACGAAAAGCTCGAAGCGACCGTGGCCGACATACTCGCCGACGTACGCAAGCGCGGCGATGCAGCCGTGCTGGAATACTCCAGGCGTTTCGACCGCCTTTCGTTTGAGCATGCCGCAGCGATGGAATTGTCGCGTGCCGAACTGCGCGCGGCTTTTGAAGGTCTGCCTGCTGCGCAGCGCAGCGCGCTGGAGCAAGCCGCGCAGCGCGTGACTGATTACCACAAGAAGCAAGTGCAAACTTCGTGGAGCTATACCGATGAAGATGGCACGCTGCTCGGGCAGCAGATCACCGCGCTGGATCGTGTCGGCCTGTACGTGCCCGGCGGCAAGGCGGCCTACCCTTCCTCGGTGTTGATGAACGCGCTGCCCGCCAAGGTGGCCGGCGTCGTCGAACTGATCATGGTGGTGCCGACACCGGATGGCGTGAAGAATCAACTGGTGCTGGCGGCGGCTTATCTGGCTGGCGTGGATCGCGTGTTCACGATAGGCGGCGCGCAAGCGGTGGCGGCGCTGGCTTACGGTACCGCGACGATACCCAAAGTGGACAAGATCGTCGGCCCCGGCAACGCCTATGTGGCGGCGGCGAAGCGCCGCGTGTTCGGAGTGTGCGGCATCGACATGATCGCGGGCCCATCGGAAATACTGGTGATCTGCGACGGTCAGACCGACCCGGACTGGATCGCGATGGACATGTTCTCGCAGGCCGAGCATGACGAACTGGCGCAGGCAATTTTGCTATCTCCTGATGCGAAATTCATCGAAGCCGTGGCGCAAAGTGCAGACCGCCTGCTGGAGCAGATGCCGCGCCGCGACATCATCAAAACCGCGCTGGAGAATCGCGGTGCGCTGATCCAAGTTGCCGATCTGAACGAGGCCTGCGAGATCGGTAACCGCATCGCGCCGGAACACCTCGAACTGTCGGTCGCTGACCCACAAGCATGGCTGCCCAAGCTGAAACACGCCGGCGCGATCTTTATGGGCCGCTACACCTCCGAAGCGCTGGGCGATTACTGTGCCGGGCCCAACCACGTGCTGCCGACCTCCGGCACCGCGCGCTTCTCATCGCCGCTGGGCGTATATGATTTTCAGAAACGCAGCAGCCTGATCCAGGTCTCCGCTCAGGGCGCGCAGAAGCTTGGAGACATTGCTTCGGTATTAGCATTGGGTGAAGGCTTGCAGGCGCACGCGCAATCGGCGTTGTACAGAAAAACCAGAACATCCTGACGGTGATGCCATCCAAATGGATTCGACTGCCTGTCGGGTTTTGGGTGTGAGGGGTAGGTAGTCAGCTTATCGGGCGGTGGTGATGTTTTCCGCTTCGGTCAGCAAAAAGTCCTTGAACGCCAGCGCGGCGCCGGACAGGCGCTTGCTGCTGCGGTGCGCGACGAACCAGTGACGCAGCAGCGGAAAGTGTTCGACATTGAGCATTACGAGCCGTCCCGTTTCCAGTTCCAGTTCTATGCTGTGCAGCGACAATATGCCCAGCCCCATGCCCGCCTGAACCGCCTGTTTGATCGCCTCGTTGGTTTCCATCTCCATGCTGATGTGCGGCTGGATCTTGTGTTCTGCGAAAATTCGCTCCATCGCGCTGCGGGTGCCTGAGCCCGGTTCGCGCGACAAAAAAGTCTCAGTAGCGAGCCTGGTGAACTTGATGCGTTTGAGCCCGGCGAGCGGATGGTCAGGCGCGGCGATCACTACCAGCGGGTTGTCGAGGAAAGATACTGAGCTGACATCCATGCCGTCAGGCGGTTGCCCCATGATGGCCAGGTCCGTGCTGTTGTCGGCGAGCTGCTTGAGTACTGCATCGCGGTTGGCGACCTGCAGGTTCACGCTGATGCCGGGATAGCGCTGGCAGAATCTGGCAAGCAGTTGCGGGGTGAAGTAATTCGCGGTGTTGACCACCGACAAAGTGAGCTTACCCTGCCCCGGCCCTTTCATCTCTTCGAATACCGCTTCCATCTCGGCGAGCTGCTGGGTGATGTTGCGGCTGTAATGAAACAGTTCACGACCGGCCTCGGTCAGAAAGATCTTTTTGCCCATCTGTTCGAACAGTGGAAGGCCGATGCTTTCTTCTAGTTGCTTGATCTGCATCGAAACAGCGGGTTGGGAAAGGTATAGCTGCTTTGCTGCGAGCGTGAAGTTGAGTTGATTGGCCGCGGCTTCAAAAACCTTCAATTGTCGTAAGGTAAGGTGTAACATCGTTTTCCCGCCCGACAGATAATATATAAGCTTTATATTATCATAACTATCAGAATAATTGAGTTGTGCTTATGGATGTCGGTGGCTAGGATGCTTTCCATGCAGTATTCGTTTTAACCGCGTCGCACCGCGATGCAACTTTAGAGGGAGTGTAATCATGGCAGTGAAAAAATATAACGCTGGGGTTAAGGAGTATCGGCAAACCTATTGGGAGCCAGAATACAAGATCCAGGACACGGATCTGCTGGCCTGTTTCAAGATAACCCCGCAAGCGGGCGTGCCTCGCGAAGAGGTAGCTGCTGCGGTTGCTGCTGAATCTTCGACTGGAACCTGGACCACAGTTTGGACTGACTTGCTGACCGACATGGATCACTACAAGGGTCGCGCTTATCGCATCGAAGACGTGCCCGGCGATGACACTTGCTTCTACGCGTTCGTTGCTTACCCGATCGACCTGTTCGAAGAAGGTTCTGTGGTCAACGTGTTCACCTCGCTGGTGGGTAACGTGTTCGGCTTCAAGGCATTACGCGCATTGCGTCTGGAAGACGTGCGTTTCCCGATCGCTTATGTTAAAACTTGCGGCGGTCCGCCACAGGGTATCCAGGTTGAGCGCGATATTCTGAACAAATATGGCCGCCCGCTGCTGGGTTGCACCATTAAGCCCAAGCTGGGTCTGTCTGCGAAGAACTATGGCCGTGCTGTTTACGAGTGTCTGCGCGGCGGTCTGGATCTGACCAAGGACGACGAGAACGTCAACAGCCAACCCTTCATGCGCTGGCGTACTCGTTTTGACTTCGTGCAGGAAGCGATTGAAAAAGCGGAACGTGAAACTGGCGAACGCAAGGGCCACTACATGAACGTGACCGCGCCGACTCCCGAAGAAATGTACAGGCGTGCTGAGTATGCAAAAGAAATCGGCACACCGATCATCATGCATGACTACATCACCGGCGGCTTCTGTGCCAACACAGGCCTGGCTAACTGGTGTCGCAATAACGGCATGCTGCTGCACATTCACCGTGCGATGCACGCGGTGATCGACCGTAATCCGCACCACGGTATTCATTTCCGCGTGTTGGCCAAGATTCTGCGCCTGTCCGGCGGCGACCATCTGCACTCCGGTACTGTTGTGGGCAAGCTGGAAGGCGATCGCGCACCAACACTGGGCTTTGTTGACTTGATGCGCGACAGCTTCATCAAGGAAGATCGTTCACGCGGTATCTTCTTCGATCAGGATTGGGGCTCCATGCCGGGCGTATTCCCGGTCGCTTCCGGCGGTATCCACGTGTGGCACATGCCGGCACTGGTCAACATCTTTGGTGATGATGCCTGTTTGCAATTCGGTGGCGGCACATTGGGTCACCCGTGGGGCAACGCAGCTGGTGCGGCAGCTAACCGCGTGGCACTTGAAGCTTGCGTAGAAGCTCGCAACTCGGGTCGTGAACTGGAAAAAGAAGGCAAGGACATTCTGACCAAGGCAGCCAACAGCAGCCCGGAACTGAAGATCGCGATGGAAACCTGGAAAGAGATCAAGTTCGAATTCGATACCGTGGACAAACTGGACGTAGCCCATAAGTAAACATTACGTCAACGGCGCATCTTTATTGAACAAATGTGCCCAGACCAGATAAACAGACAAATAAAGGAAACCAAAATGAGTGAAATGCAAGATTACAAATCACGTGTCAGCGATCCAACTAGCCGCAAATTCGAGACATTCTCCTACCTGCCGGCGATGAATGCAGACCAGATCAAAAAACAGGTCGAGTACATCGTCAAAAAAGGCTGGAATCCAGCGATCGAACATACCGAGCCTGAACATCTGATGGATAACTACTGGTACATGTGGAAGTTGCCGATGTTCGGTGAAACCAATGTGGATACAGTGCTGAAGGAAGCAGAAGCGTGCCACAAAGCCAACCCGAACAACCATATTCGTTTGCTTGCTTATGACAACTACAAACAATCACAAGGTACCAACATGGTGATTTTCCGCGGCAAGACGGTTTAATCGCGCACGGGCAACCGAAATCAAATCCCCGTTGCCGCAAGGTGGCGGGGATTTTTTCTGGGGTGCCATAAAAGGAAATCGATATGAGCGACGTTATCAAGCAATACAAGATAGAAAAAGAACCCTACTACCGCGCGGTTGCGGATGAGGTCGATCTTTATCAGGCGGCTTATTCGGTGCGAATGCCGATGATGCTGAAAGGGCCGACCGGATGTGGGAAAACGCGTTTTGTAGAACACATGGCCTGGAAACTGGGCAAGCCGCTGATCACAGTTGCCTGCAATGAAGACATGACTGCGTCGGATCTGGTGGGACGCTTCCTGCTGGATTCGCAGGGTACCCGCTGGCAGGACGGCCCGTTGGCTGTTGCAGCGCGGCACGGCGCGATCTGTTATCTGGACGAGGTGGTCGAGGCACGTCAGGACACCACCGTGGTGATACATCCACTCACGGATAATCGGCGCATGTTGCCATTGGAGAAAAAGGGTGAACTGGTGCAAGCCCATCCGGATTTCCAGCTGGTGATCTCCTACAATCCGGGCTACCAAAGCCTGATGAAAGACCTGAAGCAATCGACCAAGCAACGTTTCGGCGCACTGGATTTCAATTATCCGGCACACGATATGGAAACCGAGATCGTCGTTCATGAGAGCAAAATCAGCGTCGAGATCGCCGGAAAACTGGTGTCGATCGCCGAGCGCGCGCGCAACCTGAAGGGGCATGGCTTGGACGAAGGGATTTCCACGCGCATGCTGGTTTACGCAGGCAATCTTATTGCCAAGGGTGTTGAGGTAAAAGCGGCATGCCGCATGGCGTTGGTACGTCCGATCACTGACGATCCCGATATGCGCGATGCTTTGGATGCCGCAGTCACTACGTTTTTCTGATTGCCTGAACTTAGATCATATAAATGACCTTCTCTTTAGAAAGCCATGCTGAACTGCTCGAGGAATTGGGCGAAAACGCGGGTGAAGTATTGCAATCCTCGTGGTACGAAGCTGCACGGGTGTTCAGTCCGCAGGGCTTGGAAAACTATGTTCAAGGTGCTCGGTCACTGAAAAATCTGGGGCGTGGAAGCGAGCTGGTCATTACCTTCATTCAGAGCGCACCCACAATCGCTAAGGAGATCGGCGAGGATTCGGTGGTGGACTTGTTGGATACGGTAATGGCGCTGGCTTCAAAAACCAGTGGCTCCATGCTGGAGGCTATCGTAGGCACCGCACCGACCGCTGCGAAACGCCTCGGTGATGCGGCATTGTTCGGCGCCTATTTGCAGTTGGTCAATACCCTGCTCAATCAGGTCCCGCGCGGCTTGCGCCCGATGCTGGAAAACCTCGAATCCTTGCTTGGCCAATTGACCTTGGGCGGGCTGCGGCGCTGGGCTACCTGGGGCGCGCATGCTCACAAAACCAATTTTGAAGAGCAGGTTAGTTATTTTGGCCTAAAATCCAAAGAATCATTGGCGATGTTACAAAAAGAGCGCAAGGGTACGCTGTTCGTAGACGTGCAGCGGCGCATCAATATGTATCTGCGCGCCCTGTGGGCACGGGATTTTTTCATGCGACCAACTTCCGGAGATTTCGAAACGCGAGAGGGTTACAAGCCTTACATCGAAGATTACTTCATGTATTTGCCCGATGCATTCGATGATGTGAACGGTGTGCCGGGTCTGGAGTTGTATCGCGCCACGGCGGCGCATAGTGCCGCACACCTGGTTTACACCCGCGTACCGATTTTTGCCGAGGCGTTGAACCCGTTGCAGATGGCAGTGATCAGCGTGGTCGAGGATGCGCGTGTCGAGACGCTTGCGATTCGTGCTTTTCCCGGCTTAAAGCAATTATGGGCAAAGCTGCATACCGCGCAAGCCGATCAAGCCGACACGGTGGGTGATTATCTGAACCGCATGGCGCGTGCGTTGCTGGATGACAATTATCAAGACAATGATGCGTGGATAACCGAGGGGCGTGTGCTGTTTTCCCAAGGCGCAGATCGCCTGTCTGACAACACGATTTCCTGGGAAGTCGGTGCTGCGCTGGCGCATGGCTTGATGCAAAAGCACATTGCATTCAATCCTCGCACCGACTTGTTGACATCGCCCTATCGCGATGACAACCGTTACTTCTGGGAGTTTGAAGAATTCGATTTCAACAAGTCACAGGCCGCAGGCTATGAGACCGTCAAGCAAGTGCGTAAACACGTCTCTGTGATGGAGTTTGCCAACGAGCTTGAGGTTGAGACCGCAGGCGATGATGCGCAGGAAATCTGGGTGATGTCGGAGGAATTTTCCCCGTACGAGGATATGGGTATCAGTTTTAACGAGTCAGAGGGAAGGGCACCAGTTTCAGAGCCCTATCATTATGCGGAATGGGACTACCAGATTCAGCTGGAGCGTCCGGCTTGGGCAACGGTGCTGGAAAAACGCCCCAAAGCGGGTGACTTGCAACTGATAAATCAAATCACAGCGGACAATAAACGCATCGCGTCACGCTTGAAATTTTTGCTCGATGCGATGCAGCCCCAGGGTGTACAGCGCATTCGCAAGCTGGAAGATGGCGATGAGATCGACATCAATGGCGCGATCAGCAGCATGATAGATTTTCGCATGGGTATTCAGCCCGACCCGCGTATCATGATGCGCTCGGTGCGCAAGGTGCGCGATATTTCGGTGCTGGTGCTGCTGGATCTATCCGAATCCACCAATGAAAAAGTGCTGGGACATGACCAAACCGTGCTGGATCTGACGCGCCAGGCCTGCGTATTGTTGTCCGATGCGATACACAAGATCGGCGATCCTTTTGCGATACACGGTTTTTGTTCCGACGGCAGGCATGATGTGGAATATTATCGTTACAAGGATTTCGACCAGCCTTATAACGACGCGCCGAAGGCTCGACTGGCAGGTATGACCGGCCAGCTGTCCACGCGCATGGGCACGGCTATCCGACATGCTGCGCATTATCTGCGAGGACAAAAATCCTCCAAGAAATTGTTGATGGTGATCACTGATGGCGAGCCTGCAGATATCGATGTGCGTGACCCGCAGTATCTGCGTTACGATGCCAAGAAGGCGGTTGAAGATGCGGCGCGAAACGGCATAACAACTTTTTGCATGACGCTGGATCCACGCGCCGATCAATATGTTTCGCGTATCTTTGGCAGCAAGAATTACATGGTGGTCGATCACGTCGAGCGGCTACCGGAGAAATTGCCGCTGCTGTATGCCGGTCTAACAAGATAAAGTCTGGCCAAAACCGATAAGGAGCCATCATGATGAATACCTACGTAGGCATAGAAAACGACTTGTTTGGCGGAATGACTGATCAGGGTCGTATTATTCGTGATGCATGGGTGTTCGGTATCCTGCCGGAAAGCCAGGGCTGCGCAGGCTGGACGCTCGGACAAATTCAAGAGTTGTATGAAAAAGTTTATGCCGAGTGGGAAAAGCATGGTCATATACCCAGCCGACTTCCGGAAGAATTGCGAGTACGCTATTTGCGAGTTTCTGAGCAAGCAGTGAAGCGGGCGCGTGATCACGGGTGGGATCCGGAGTTGGAAGAGGACGATTAGGAACTGCGCTCGGGTGAGGGAAATTTGAGCATCCGCGCCGGGCCGCCAAACCTTTCCTTGTCGGCAAGGCTGTGTAGTGCATGTGGGAACTCAGTTTGCAAACGCGACATCAGTGTTGCGGTATCGGGTAAGTAATAGACGGCTTCATAGCTTACGGGGTCGTCGAGAGTGATTCGTTCCATCGGGCGGAAATTACGCCATGCGATGTCAATCCGGCATTTGCTCGCGCCATCCACGAATACAAATTCTTCAGCATCCAGAATCGCAAGATACTGCAAGGAACGGATGGGAACAAACAAGCAGTCGTTGCTGCTGCGAGCCAGCAGAGTTATCGCTAGGTTGTAAGTGCCTGCTGGCAAATGGCGGGACTCGTGTGAGACTTCCGGGTCGCGGTAGCAGGTGATTTCCATGTGACCTCCGTGGGAGTGGGCGAGTTGCAAGGTTTCCCGAGCAAATTATCCGCCCTTTTGGTGGAATTTTGGAAGCGAGCGTTAATAAAGAATGACTCAGGGATACAGCCGCCTGCCGGCTACATCCACCCATAGGTGCAGTATATTTTTCTGTCACTATCCTTGTGTAGGGTTCAAGTTAGCCTGTTGTAGTGCCGTGCCCTGCTTATTGCTTGTTATCCAAATACATATTTAGCCAAATCGGTTTGACACGCAAGTCAGGGGTAGGCATAATTGCGAGTTCTGTTTGGAGGGGTTCCCGAGCGGTCAAAGGGATCAGACTGTAAATCTGACGGCTCAGCCTTCGAAGGTTCGAATCCTTCCCCCTCCACCAATGCACTTGGTATTTATTGCTATTGGTATTTATTGCTATTGCAGTTTGTTTGTGGGCGGTTTGATTGGCTGGCGTTGTGGCAACTGCTTGCAAAGGCCGTTGTGTTGGTGGAGCTTTTGTAGTTTGGGGCACCGCGGGTGTAGCTCAATGGTAGAGCAGAAGTTTTCCAAACTTACGACGAGGGTTCGATTCCCTTCACCCGCTCCAGTTTGGCATTGATTTTAGTATGTGAGCCTGCCCATGTGGCTCAGTGGTAGAGCACTCCCTTGGTAAGGGAGAGGTCGCGAGTCCGATTCTCGCCATGGGCACCAAAGAATCTTGCATAGCGTTTTGTATTTAAATTATCAGGGATTGTATTTTATTATTAACGTTTGGCATTGATAAGGATAAATCATGGCAAAGAGCAAATTTGAACGCACCAAACCGCACGTCAACGTAGGCACGATTGGCCACGTAGATCATGGCAAGACCACCCTGACAGCGGCGATCACCACTGTACTGTCCAAGAAATTCGGCGGCGAAGCCAAGGCCTACGACCAGATTGACGCAGCCCCGGAAGAAAAGGCGCGCGGCATCACCATCAACACCGCCCACGTTGAATACGAGACCGCCAAGCGCCACTACGCGCATGTGGACTGCCCGGGCCACGCCGATTACATCAAGAACATGATCACCGGCGCTGCGCAGATGGACGGCGCGATCCTGGTCTGTTCTGCCGCTGATGGTCCGATGCCGCAGACCCGCGAACACATTCTGCTGGCCCGCCAGGTTGGCGTGCCTTACATCGTCGTATTCATGAACAAATGCGACATGGTCGACGACGAAGAACTGCTCGAACTGGTCGAAATGGAATTGCGCGAACTGCTGACCAAATACGATTTTCCCGGCGACGACATCCCGATCATTAAAGGTTCCGCACTGAAAGCCCTGCAAGGCGACCAAGGCGACTTGGGCGAACCCGCTATTTTCCGTTTGGCCGAAGCTCTCGACAGCTACATCCCTCAGCCTGAGCGTGCACTGGACGGCGCCTTCCTGATGCCGGTCGAAGACGTATTCTCCATCTCCGGTCGCGGCACCGTGGTGACCGGCCGTATCGAACGCGGTATCGTCAAGGTCGGTGAAGAACTCGAGATCGTCGGCATTAAACCCACGCTCAAGACCACCTGCACCGGCGTCGAGATGTTCCGCAAGCTGCTGGACCAGGGACAGGCAGGCGACAACGTCGGCGTATTGCTGCGCGGCACCAAACGCGAAGAAGTCGAGCGCGGCCAGGTGCTGTGCAAACCCGGCTCCATCAAGCCGCACACCAAGTTTACCGCCGAGATCTACGTACTGGGCAAAGACGAAGGTGGTCGTCATACCCCGTTCTTCCAGGGCTACCGTCCGCAGTTCTACTTCCGTACCACCGACGTAACCGGCGCAGTTGAGCTGCCGGCGGGTACCGAGATGGTCATGCCGGGCGACAACGTCAGTATCACCGTCAACCTGATTAACCCGATCGCGATGGAAGAGGGTCTGCGTTTCGCGATCCGTGAAGGCGGCCGTACCGTCGGCGCCGGTGTGGTTGCAAAGATTATCGAGTGAAAAGAGTGGGGCGGATGGGGTCGGAGGGACTTTCTTCCTCGATTCTTTGTCCTCTGCTCTCTGAATTAGGCCAGTAGCTCAATTGGTAGAGTATCGGTCTCCAAAACCGAGGGTTGGGGGTTCGAAACCCTCCTGGCCTGCCAAAGAAGCATGTAATAGTTAATTGGAATAATTGCACATGGCAGACAAAATCAAGTTGCTCATCGCATTTTTGCTGGTGGTAGCTGGTATCGCAGGGTTCTACTATTTGAGCAACAGTGCGGCTGTGTTGCAGTTGGCATCGATGTTGCTGGGCTTACTGCTGGCGATAGGTGTGGCATTGAGTAGTGAGCCGGGAAAGACTTTCTTTGCATTCGGCAAAGATTCTGTGGCAGAGGCCAAACGCGTGGTTTGGCCGTCTCGTAAGGAGACGCTGCAGACTACCGGAGTGGTAATCCTGTTTGCGATCACAATGGCATTGTTCTTGTGGGCGGTGGATGCCGGGTTGATGCTGGTGGTGAATGCTTTAATGGGACGGGGTGAGTGATGGCTATGAGTTGGTATGTTGCCCATACGTACTCGCAGTTCGAGAAAAGCGTGCAGCGTGCATTGACCGAGCGCATTCAGCGTGAGGGCATGCAGGATAAATTTGGCCAGATTCTGGTGCCGGTAGAAGAGGTGGTGGAGTTAAAATCCGGGCAAAAGAGCATTTCTGAACGGAAATTCTTTCCAGGATATGTGCTGGTCGAGATGGAAATGACCGATGAAACTTGGCATTTGGTGAAGAGCACACCCAAGGTTACTGGTTTTTTGGGTGGTTCGGCGATGAAGCCCACGCCCATCAGCGAGAAAGAAGTGCAGAACATCATGCGGCAAATGCAGGCTGGGGTTGAAAAACCAAGACCCAAGGTGTTGTTTGAAGTGGGTGAACTGGTGCGCGTAAAAGACGGACCGTTCACCGATTTCAATGGTTCGGTCGAAGACGTAAATTACGACAAGAACAAGATCCGTGTGGCGGTGACCATCTTTGGCCGCTCGACACCGGTAGAGCTGGATTTTGGCCAGATTGAGAAGGCGTAAAAATGCAGGGCTGAGGGTGGTCGACTCACTAACGGATGATAGGGTAGTTGTTTTTAACGGGGAGCGTATTGAAGAACGCTCTCAAAGCTGTAGCGAGCGGATTGAGTGTAAGGCGCACGGAACCGAGCGACCGAGATATACCTGATGGGTAGCCGAGGAAGTGAGTACCGGGCAACGCAGCAATGAATCCACGCAGTAGGTTTTGGAATGTTCTTTACGGTATGCGTTTAACCCACTGAAGAAGGAGCAATAACGTGGCAAAAAAAATCGTCGGCTATATCAAGCTGCAAGTACCTGCGGGTAAGGCAAATCCCAGTCCACCAATCGGTCCGGCACTGGGTCAGCGCGGACTGAATATCATGGAGTTCTGCAAGGCGTTCAACGCTCAAACACAAGGCGTGGAACCGGGCTTACCGATTCCGGTGGTGATCACTGCATTCGCGGACAAGAGTTTCACCTTCATCATGAAGACTCCGCCTGCGAGCATTCTGATCAAGAAAGCCGCCAATGTGCAAAAAGGCAGCAAAACGCCGCATACCGACAAGGTTGGCAAGCTGACCCGCAAGCAGGCGGAACAAATCGCAACAACCAAGATGCCTGATCTGACCGCTGCCGACATGGACGCGGCAGTGCGCACCATTGCGGGTAGCGCGCGCAGCATGGGCATTACTGTGGAGGGCGTATAACATGTCCAAACGATATAAAGCGATTGCTGCCAAGGTCGATCGCGACAAGTTGTATTCCTTGAGCGATGCACTGAATCTGGTCAAGGAAAACGCAGTGGCGAAGTTTGATGAGTCTATCGATATTGCGATCAATCTCGGCATCGATGCGAAAAAATCCGACCAGTTGGTACGCGGCTCAATAGTGCTGCCCAAGGGGACCGGCAAGACCATGCGTGTGGCGGTGTTCGCCCAGGGCGCAAAGGCAGAAGAAGCCAAGGCTGCCGGTGCTGACATCGTCGGTTTCGACGACCTGGCCGAGTCCATCAAGGGCGGCAATCTGAACTTCGACGTGCTGATCGCCAGTCCGGACGCGATGCGTTTGGTCGGCCAGCTGGGCCAGATCCTCGGTCCGCGCGGTTTGATGCCAAACCCGAAGGTGGGTACGGTATCCGCTGATGTGGCAGGCGCTGTCAAAAACGCCAAAGCTGGTCAAGTTCAGTATCGCACCGACAAGAACGGTATTGTGCAATGCACCATCGGCCGTGCGTCATTCGCACCCGAGGCGTTGCGCGAGAATATGCTGGCATTGATCGACGCGTTGAACAAAGCCAAACCTGCCGCATCCAAGGGTGTTTACCTGAAGAAGGTGTCACTCTCCAGCACCATGGGCGCGGGGATACGCGTTGAGCAGACCAGCTTGGTTGCATAGATTGTTTTGAATTTGCCGGCAAGGCTGTAAGCCTTGCCGGCATCTGTTTTGGAATGCTGGCGTGCTAGCAGCATCCGAGACCGTAGGTGTGACAGGTGTAGTTAGTCTGTTGCTTAATTGTCCGGGGTGTTTCTGAATGAACACCGGGCGGCCCACGTAGATGGTGTGCCCGCGAGCAGGAATGGCTGTTCTCCTGACTCAAGGTCGCTGTTGTAACGATGGGATGCGCGAGAGTGCATTCTGGAAACTGGAGGAAGACTTGAGTCTCAATCTGCAAGAAAAGCAAGCTGTGGTAGCAGAAGTCAGTGCCCAAGTGGCGCTGGCGCAAACTATCATCCTGGCAGAATACCGTGGCATCGCAGTCGCCGACATCACCAAGTTGCGTGCCAATGCGCGCAAGTCGGGTGTGTATTTCCATGTGTTGAAGAACACACTGGCGCGGCGCGCGGTGCAGGGTACGCCTTTTGAAGCGCTGGCTGAAAAAATGGTTGGCCCTCTTGTGTACAGCATGAGTGCCGATCCGGTCGCTGCGGCAAAAGTGGTGTTCGATTTTGCCAAGACCAATGACAAGCTGGTGATCAAGGCGGGTGCAATGAGCGGTTCTGTGATGTCTGCAGAACAGGTCGGCGTACTGGCTGCGATCCCGAGTCGCGACGAGTTGATTGCGCGCTTGATGGCTACCATGAATGCAACGACTGCGAAGTTCGTGCGTACCCTGGCTGCGATCCGCGACAAGAACGAAGCCGCAACCGTTGCTTAATTATTATCGTATTAACTGAACAAGGAGAACAACATGACTGTAGCTAAAGCTGAATCAAACACTAAAATTATGGACGCAATTGCCGGCATGACCGTGCTGGAGCTGTCCGCTCTGATCAAGGAAATGGAAGAAAAGTTCGGCGTGTCTGCCGCGGCTGTTGCCGTAGCCGGACCTGCTGCCGGTGCTGCTGCCGGCGCTGCTGCTGCTGAACAAACCGAGTTCACCGTGATGCTCAAGGGCCCGGGTGACAACAAGGTCAACGTGATCAAGGCGGTTCGCGCGATCACCGGTCTGGGCTTGAAAGAAGCCAAGGATATGGTCGACGGTGCACCGAAAGCGATCAAGGAAGGTGTTTCCAAAGCCGATGCTGATGCGGCTTTGAAGCAGTTGATCGAAGCTGGCGCATCTGCCGAGCTCAAGTAAGGTTACACGCTGTTAAGGGGCTGGCGGCTTGCCGTCAGCCTTTTGCCGCTTTAAGAAGTCAGCGGTCAGAAAGTACGAAATGCATTCTGTCCACAGTCTTTTGGTTCATGCGTAACACTTAAATTATGCCTGCTCTGAAACGTCGTTTTCCCTCTATCGTGGAGATTATATGAGCTACTCTTTTACCGAAAAAAAACGTATCCGTAAAAGTTTTGCCAAGCGAGTTGGCGCGCTGCCGGTTCCTTTCCTGCTGTCTACCCAGTTGGAATCTTTTGCTGCTTTTTTGCAGGCTTATACCCCGCCAGAGCAACGCAAAAGCGATGGCTTGCAGGCTGCATTCCTCGGAATATTTCCTATTTATAGCCATTCCAAGAATGCCCGTCTTGATTTCGTAAGCTATCAATTGGGTATGCCACCGTTCGACGTAAAGGAGTGCAGGCAACGCGGCCTGACCTATTCTTCTCCGCTGCGCGCTAGGGTGCGCCTGACCATTATGGACAGAGAGGCATCCAAGCCTACGGTCAAGGAAGTGAAGGAGCAGGAAGTGTACATGGGGGAAATCCCGCTGATGACCAGCACTGGCTCGTTCGTGATCAACGGCACCGAGCGCGTCATCGTTTCACAGTTGCATCGTTCACCCGGTGTATTCTTCGAGCATGACCGCGGCAAGACGCACTCATCAGGCAAGCTGTTGTTTTCTGCGCGGATCATTCCATACCGCGGCTCCTGGCTGGATTTCGAATTCGACGCGAAAGATTATGTATATTTCCGTATTGATCGCCGCCGCAAGATGCCGGTCACCATCCTGTTGCGCTCGCTGGGTTACAGCAACGAGGACATACTCAAGATATTCTTCAATTTTGATGCATTCCATTTGGGCAAGAAGGGCATTCAGTTCGAAGTGGTGCCAGAACGTTTGCGCGGCGATATCGCACGCTTCGACATTGTGGGCAAATCCGGCAAGGTCATCGTGTCCAAGGACAAGCGCATCACCGTGCGCCATATCCGCGAAATGGAAGAGGCAGGCCTCGAAAAGCTGAAGGTTGGTGAAGAGTTTTTAGTTGGCCGGGTAATTGCAGCCAACGTGGTGGACAAGGATAGCGGTGAGATTATCGCCAACGCGAATGATGAGATTACCGAAGCAGTATTGGAAAATCTGCTAGCTGCAGGTGTAAGCAAGATACATACCTTGTACACCAACGACTTGGATCAGGGCGCATTCATTTCACAGACGCTACGCAGCGATGAGAGCGTTGATCAATGGACGGCGCGTGTGGCGATCTACCGCATGATGCGTCCCGGCGAACCGCCTACTGAGGATGCCGTGGAGAACTTGTTTAATGGACTGTTCTTCAACGAAGAGCGTTACGATCTGTCGTCAGTAGGACGTATGAAGTTCAATCGTCGTGTTGGTCGTGATGATCTGACAGGCACTACTATTCTGTCCAACGACGACATCGTCGAAGTGGTCAAGATCCTGGTCGAGTTGCGCAACGGCCGCGGCGAGATCGATGACATCGACCATCTGGGTAATCGACGTGTCCGTGCCGTGGGCGAATTGGCCGAGAACCAGTTCCGCGCCGGTCTGGCCCGTGTGGAGCGTGCAGTCAAGGAGCGCCTCGGACAGGCCGAAACCGATAATCTGATGCCGCACGATCTGATCAATGCCAAGCCGATCTCTGCTGCGGTCAAGGAATTTTTCGGCTCCAGCCAACTGTCCCAGTTCATGGATCAAACCAATCCCTTGTCAGAGATCACCCACAAGCGTCGTATTTCAGCGCTGGGACCGGGTGGTTTGACCCGCGAACGCGCCGGCTTCGAAGTGCGTGACGTACATCCGACTCATTATGGCCGCGTCTGCCCGATAGAGACACCGGAAGGCCCAAACATCGGCTTGATCAACTCGCTAGCGTTGTATGCGCGCACTAACGAGTATGGCTTCATCGAAACGCCGTACCGCAAGGTCGCCAAGGGCAAAGTGTCTGACGATATTGATTATCTGTCCGCGATCGAGGAAGGCAAGTTCACCATCGCCCAGGCGAACGCCGAGCTGGACAAGAAGGGTCACTTCACCAACGACATCGTGTCGGCACGCCATCACAACGAATTCGTGTTGTCGGCTCCCGAGAATCTGGAATACATGGATGTGTCGCCTTCGCAGGTGGTGTCGGTGGCCGCTTCGTTGATCCCGTTCCTTGAGCATGACGATGCCAACCGTGCACTGATGGGCGCCAACATGCAACGTCAGGCTGTACCTTGCCTGCGTGCGGAAAAGCCGCTGGTCGGAACCGGTATCGAGCGCACTGTGGCGGTGGATTCCGGCACAACCGTTCAGGCATGGCGCGGTGGCCGCATCGATTATGTGGATGCTGCCCGTATCGTGGTGCGTGTCAACGATGATGAGACCACTGCCGGGGAAGTCGGCGTGGATATCTACAATCTGACCAAATACACCCGCTCCAACCAGAACACCAACATTAACCAGCGTCCGCTGGTCAAAGTGGGCGACGTGATCGCGCGCGGTGACGTGGTGGCTGACGGCGCCTCCACCGATATGGGTGAACTGGCGCTCGGGCAGAACATGCTGGTCGCGTTCATGCCGTGGAATGGTTACAACTACGAGGATTCGATTTTGATCTCCGAGCGCGTCTCGGCTCAGGATCGCTTCACCTCCATTCATATTGAAGAGCTGACCGTCGCCGCACGAGACACCAAGTTGGGGTCAGAGGAAATCACCCGCGACATCCCGAACCTGGCCGAAGCGCAACTGGCACGTCTGGACGAGTGCGGTATCGTGCATATTGGAGCGGAAGTCGCGGTGGGTGACGTATTGGTCGGCAAGGTGACGCCCAAGGGTGAAACTCAACTGACACCGGAAGAGAAACTGCTGCGCGCAATTTTCGGTGAGAAGGCTTCTGACGTAAAAGACACTAGTTTACGTGTGCCGACCGGCAGTTCAGGAACGGTGATCGACGTGCAGGTGTTCACCCGTGAAGGCCTGCAACGCGACCAGCGCGCACAGCAGATCATCGATGACGAACTGAATCGCTACAAAAAAGATCTGGTAGATCAAATGCGCATTGTCGAAGATGACGTGTTCGCACGCTTGGAGAAGTTGCTGAACAGCAAAGTGGCCAACGGTGGCCCGAAGAAATTTGCCAAGGGCACCAAGCTAAGTAGAGAGTACCTGCACAGCATAGAGCCTCATCAGTGGTTCGATATCCGGTTGGCCAATGACGAAGCGGCTGCCCAGATGGAGCAGGTCAGAGAAAGTCTGTCCCAAAAGCGTGCCGAATTCGAGGCTGCGTTCGAGCTGAAGAAAAAGAAGCTGACGCAGGGTGACGAGCTTCAGGCCGGTGTGCAAAAGATGGTCAAGGTGTATGTTGCGGTGAAGCGTCGCCTGCAGCCTGGTGACAAGATGGCCGGGCGCCATGGTAACAAAGGAGTAGTGTCACGCATTGTGCCGGTGGAAGACATGCCTTACATGGCAGATGGCACCCCGGTGGACGTGGTGCTGAATCCGCTTGGCGTGCCCTCGCGGATGAACATCGGTCAGATTCTGGAAACCCATCTAGGTTGGGCGGCCAAGGGTCTTGGCAAGAAGATCGACGATATGCTGCAAGCTAACGCCAAGATCACCGAGGTGCGCAAATTCCTGAACAAGATCTACAACCATCACAACGGTCAGGCTGTTGATCTGGATGCCTTTAGCGACGATGAGATCATCGAGTTGTGTCGCAACCTGAGGCCAGGTGTGCCGTTTGCAACACCAGTGTTCGACGGAGCCAGCGAAGAAGAGATCAAGTATATGCTGGAGTTGGCTGATCTGCCGCTGTCGGGCCAAACCATATTGCATGATGGCCGTACTGGCGAAGCATTTGATCGCCCGGTAACAGTCGGTTACAAGCACATCCTGAAATTGCACCACTTGGTTGATGACAAGATGCATGCACGTTCCACTGGCCCGTACAGCCTGGTGACCCAACAACCCCTTGGTGGCAAGGCACAGTTTGGTGGTCAGCGCTTCGGTGAAATGGAAGTGTGGGCGCTGGAGGCTTACGGCGCGGCTTATACCCTGCAGGAAATGCTGACTGTTAAGTCGGATGACGTGGCCGGGCGTACTAAAGTTTATGAGAGCATCGTCAAGGGTGATCACAAGATCGATGCCGGAATGCCGGAATCCTTCAACGTGGTCATTAAAGAAATTCGTTCCCTGGCGCTTGATATGGACTTGGTGCGTAACTAAAAACAGGGTCGGGGTTGAGGGTTGCGCGTAACCGCTCCTTGCTCCCCGCTTCTCAGTTCAAAAGGAGTCACACATGAAATCATTGCTGGATTTATTCAAGCAGGTCACACAAAAAGAAGAATTCGATGCGATCAAAATCGGCCTGGCATCGCCGGAGAAGATCCGCTCATGGTCTTACGGTGAAGTCAAAAAACCTGAAACCATCAATTACCGCACCTTCAAGCCGGAGCGCGACGGGCTTTTTTGTGCCAAAATCTTCGGACCGGTGAAGGACTATGAATGTTTGTGCGGCAAGTACAAGCGTCTCAAGCATCGCGGTGTGATCTGCGAAAAATGTGGCGTGGAAGTCACTCTGTCCAAAGTGCGACGCGAGCGCATGGGGCATATCGAACTGGCCAGCCCGGTCGCGCACATCTGGTTTTTGAAGTCGTTGCCGTCGCGCCTCGGCATGGTGCTGGACATGACCCTACGCGACATCGAACGCGTGTTGTATTTCGAGGCCTATGTAGTAACCGAGCCCGGCATGACCCCGTTGAATCGCGGTCAATTATTGTCTGAGGATGACTATCTCGCCAAGACTGAAGAGTATGGTGATGAATTCAGCGCGACCATGGGAGCGGAAGGTATCCGGTCGTTGCTGAGCAGTCTGGACGTGACCGCCGAAATCGAAACGATACGCGCCGATCTGGCGGCAACCGGTTCTGAAACCAAGATCAAGAAATATGCCAAGAGGTTGAAAGTGCTGGAGGCATTCAATTCGTCCGGTATCAAGCCTCAATGGATGGTGATGACGGTGCTGCCAGTGTTGCCACCGGAACTGCGCCCACTGGTGCCGCTGGATGGTGGCCGCTTTGCCACGTCGGATTTGAATGACCTATATCGCCGCGTGATTAACCGTAACAACCGCCTGCGCCGTCTTCTTGAATTGAAGGCACCAGACATCATCGTGCGCAACGAAAAACGCATGCTGCAAGAGGCGGTCGATTCCTTGTTGGATAATGGCCGTCGCGGCAAGGCGATGACCGGCGCGAACAAGCGCCAGTTGAAATCACTGGCCGATATGATCAAGGGCAAGAGCGGACGCTTCCGCCAGAATTTGCTTGGTAAACGCGTCGATTATTCGGGCCGTTCGGTGATCGTGGTCGGTCCGCAATTGAAATTGCATCAATGCGGTTTGCCCAAGAAGATGGCGCTGGAGTTGTTCAAGCCGTTCATTTTCAGCCGACTCGAAGCGATGGGGTTGGCAACCACCATCAAGGCCAGCAAGCGCATGGTAGAGGCTGAAGAGCCAGTCGTGTGGGACATACTCGAAGAAGTGATACGCGAACATCCGGTCATGCTGAACCGTGCTCCGACCCTGCACCGTTTGGGTATTCAAGCGTTCGAGCCGATTCTGATCGAGGGCAAGGCAATCCAGTTACATCCGCTGGTCTGTTCGGCATTCAACGCTGACTTCGATGGCGATCAAATGGCGGTACACGTGCCGTTGTCACTGGAGGCGCAGATGGAGTGCCGCACTTTGATGCTGGCTTCAAACAACGTGCTGTCGCCCGCCAACGGCGAGCCTATCATCGTACCGTCGCAGGACATCGTGCTGGGTCTGTATTACATGACTCGGGAGAAGATTGGTTCATTGGGTGAGGGCTCAATGTTCGCCAATATCGCCGAAGTTTCTCGGGCTTATGAGTCGCGCGAAGTCGAGCTGCAAGCCAAGGTAATCGTACGTCTAAAAGAGATACACAAGGATGTGGGGGGGCGGCAAACAGAAAAGCTGGTGCGCTATGAAACCACTGTGGGCCGAGCCCTTCTATCCGAAGTGTTGCCTGCCGGGCTGCCATTCTCCCTGATCAACAAGGCGCTCAAGAAAAAGGAGATTTCACGTCTGATCAACGCCAGTTTTCGCCAATGCGGCTTGCGTGACACCGTGATTATGGCCGATAAGTTGATGTATACCGGTTTCACCTATGCGACACGTGCTGGTATTTCTATCTGCGTGGACGACATGTTGATGCCGCTACAAAAGAGCGAACTGATTGGCGCGGCTGAGAAGGAGGTTAAGGAAATCTACACCCAGTACACTTCCGGTCTGGTCACTGACGGTGAACGCTATAACAAGGTGGTAGATATCTGGGGTCGAACTGGCGATGTGGTGGCTAAGGCAATGATGGAACAGCTGGGCAGCGAACCGGTGATCGATCGCATCACTGGCTCGCCACGCATGCTCAAAGGTAAGCCGGTGATGCAGGAATCATTCAACTCCATTTATATGATGGCCGATTCGGGTGCGCGTGGTTCAGCTGCGCAGATTCGCCAGTTAGCCGGTATGCGTGGCCTGATGGCTAAGCCGGATGGTTCAATTATTGAAACCCCGATTACTGCGAACTTCCGTGAAGGCTTGAACATGCTGCAGTACTTTATTTCCACGCACGGCGCGCGTAAAGGTTTGGCCGATACCGCGTTGAAAACTGCAAACTCAGGCTATCTGACCCGCCGTTTGGTGGACGTTACGCAGGACCTGGTGGTGATTGAAGATGACTGCGGCACAGCCAATGGTACGTCTATGAAAGCCATGGTCGAAGGCGGTGAAGTCATTGAGGCGCTAGCTGAACGTATCCTCGGTCGGGTACTCAGCGCCGATGTGGTCAATCCAGAAAGCGGTGAAACACTGTACGAAGCAGGCTTGCTTCTGGATGAAGCAGCAGTGGAACTCATTGAGGCACTCGGTGTTGATGAAGTGCGTGTGCGTACTCCGTTGAGTTGTGAAACGCGCTTTGGACTGTGTGCCAAGTGCTATGGCCGCGATCTGGGACGAGGCGGAATGGTAAATGTGGGTGAGGCAGTGGGTGTGATTGCGGCTCAATCCATTGGTGAGCCGGGAACGCAGTTAACGATGCGGACCTTTCATATTGGTGGCGCAGCGTCTCGTACAGTTGTGGCAAGCCAGGTGGAAAGCAAATCCAACGGTGTATTGAAATACAGCACGAACATGCGTGTGGTAACGACCGTGCGCGGCGAGGTGATTGTGGTGGCGCGTAGCGCCGAGGTAATTATTGCTGACGATCATGGTCGCGAGCGCGAACGTCACAAGGTACCTTATGGTTCAATCTTGTCGGCCAAGCAGGGCGATACACTGAAGGCAGGAGTAGTGCTGGCCACTTGGGATCCGCATACCCGTCCGATCATCACCGAGTACGCGGGCAAAGTGAGCTTCCAAAATGTTGAAGAGGGCGCGACGGTTGCCAAGCAGATTGATGAGGTGACGGGGCTGTCGACACTGGTGGTGATTGATCCGAAACGATCTACCACACAAAGCAAGGGTGTGCGGCCTATGGTGCGCCTGTATGGAAAAAATGGCCAGGAAGTTAAATTGGCTGGCACTGAAACCTCTGTCAGCGTGACCTTTCAAACCGGTTCCATCATCACCGTTGAGGACGGTCAACAGGTTGGGGTGGGTGATGTGTTGGCACGTATTCCGCAGGAAAGTAGCAAGACTCGCGACATCACTGGCGGTCTGCCACGTGTTGCCGAATTGTTCGAAGCGCGCGTACCCAAAGATGCTGGTATGTTGGCCGAGTGCACAGGTACGGTCTCGTTCGGGAAGGATACCAAGGGCAAACAGCGCCTGGTAATCACCGATGTGGATGGAGTCCCCAGCGAGTTCCTGATCCCCAAGGAAAAGCATGTGCTTGCACACGACGGTCAGGTAGTCAATCAGGGCGAGATGATCGTGGACGGACCGGCCGATCCGCATGACATACTACGCCTGTTGGGCGTGCCGGCACTGGCTCGCTACATTACTGATGAAGTGCAGGAAGTATATCGCTTGCAGGGCGTGAAAATCAGCGACAAGCACATCGAAGTGATCGTGCGCCAGATGTTGCGCCGTGTGCAGGTTAATATTGTGGGTGACACCCGTTTCATCACTGGCGAACAAGTGGAGCGTGCCGACTTGTTGGAGGAAAACGAGCGCGTCGTTGCCGCAGGCAAGAATCCGGCGACCTACGATTTTGTGCTGCTCGGCATCACCAAAGCTTCGTTGTCCACCGACTCGTTTATCTCCGCTGCTTCCTTCCAGGAAACCACACGGGTGTTGACCGAAGCAGCGATCATGGGCAAGCGGGACGATTTGCGTGGTTTGAAGGAAAATGTCATCGTCGGTCGTTTGATTCCGGCAGGCACCGGATTGGCCTATCACGTATTGCGGCGCAAACAGCGTCTAGGTATCGATATTGCCGAGGGTCGCGAGTTGTTGGGGGGAGAGTTAGTTGCGTCGGGAGAATCTCTTGATGCCCCTGAATTGCTTGACACATCTGGGG
>JBAQWL010000125.1:0-2841 GCA_049298895.1 Gallionella sp. | reverse complement strand
GAGTAGTCGTTTCATGCGACCACTAGACCATGCCGTAGCAGCCGCGTCAACTGACCATTTTTGTCACAGAGGTGGACTACATGCCAGACGAACCTAGCGGTGCAGATGTAGCGGTGGAGATAGCCGGGCAGAAGGTCAATCTGCGCAACATCAAGAGCCTAAATACGCTGGCGACTATTGCTACGCTACTCCTTACTGGTGTAATCGGTTTTATCGTGTTCACGCACAGCAGCGAGGCGAAAGACGGCATCAAGGAGATTGCAGCGGAACTCAAAGCATCGAACAAAGAATCGGCCGCCAGCATGAAGGAATCCAACAAGGAACTTGGAGAAGTGCTTAAGGAGATGGCCCGCGCTGCGCGTGAGACAAACTGCCTCTTGGCCATGCCGCCAGAGAAGCGCATCGAGAACGTGGAACTGTGCAAAAGGCTCAGTAGATGACGCTAGGCGAGAAGCAGCGCAAGTTCACGCGCATGATTGCCGACTTGATCGTGTGGGCATACGCCAATGGCTACGAACTGACCTTCGGTGACGCCTATAGATCACCAGAGCAAGCTGCCGCAAACGCCGCCGCAGGCACCGGGATCTCCAAATCACTACATACCCAGCGTCTGGCCGTGGACTTCAACCTGTTCGTTCATGGGACTTTCCAGACAGAGACAACCGCTCACGCGCTGCTAGGGGCCTACTGGAAGTCCTTGGACCCTGACGCTCGCTGGGGTGGCGACTTCAGCCGCCCGGACGGGAACCACTATTCCTTGGAACACGAAGGCCGAAAATGAACCCACTCCTGAACCTGATCGCTGGCCCCGTCATCGACGCAGTAGGCAAGATCATCGACCGGGTGATCCCCGACAAGGCGGCTGCAGAGAAGGCCAAGCTGGAATTTGCGGCAGTGCAGCAGAGCCAAGAGTACCAGTTAGCCCTCCAACAGATCATCGTCAACGTGGAGGAAGCCCGCCACCCGTCGATTTTCGTCTCAGGCTGGAGGCCGTGCGTTGGATGGGTAGGTGCCGCAGGACTGGCCTATGCGGCGATCCTAGAGCCCCTGGCGCGGTTCGCAGCGGCATTGGCGGGGTACAGCGGGGCTTTCCCTGCCCTGGACACGACGATTACGATGCAACTGCTATTCGGCCTGCTGGGACTCGGTGCCTACAGGACGTACGAGAAGGGGAAGGGAGTGGCCGCGAAGTGACTCCCGCATTGTCGAAAAGCTGACAAGTCCGTAGTGCAGCGCCGAGCCTACCGCTACGGCGTCAGCTTTCCCATCAATGAGAACGCTTCTCAAATGCCCTAACGTGCCCATGCCGCCGCTAGCAATCACTGGCACTGAGACTAGCGAAGCGATTGCGCGCACAAGATCCACATCAAAGCCTCGCCTTGTTCCGTCTCTGTCAATGGAGGTAATAAGCAGTTCGCCAGCCCCGCGCTTAACGGCATCCAAGGACCAATCCACGGCTGACTTGCCGCTACGCTCGCGCCCGTTGTTCGTAAAGCACTCCCAGCCGTAGGAGCAGCGCTTTGCCTCGATTGAAATGACGATGGCCTGGCGGCCATAGTATTCAGCCAGCTCGTTAATGAGGTCGGGCCGTTCAATCGCAGCAGTATTGACAGCGATCTTGTCTGCTCCGGCGTTAAAGAGTCTGCGAGCATCTGCTTTGCTTCGGATTCCGCCGCCAACAGTGACAGGAATGAAGACTTGATCTGTGGTTTTTTCAAGCAATGCCTCCAGGTGATTGCGCCCATACAGGCTTGCTACTATGTCTATATAGAGGATTTCATCAGCATTTCTCCTCCCGTCCACTTCCTGCGCGTAGGCGGTTGCCATTTCGACCGGATCGCCCACCACGCGCAGACCCTCCATCTGCACGCCCTTGACTACGCTACTACCTTTAATATCCAGACGGGCTATCAGTCTTAGAAGGCTCATCAAATTGCTCCGCATAGTCGATATCCAGTGAACGGCTTTCAGGCATCATATAAATCGATGCTGACCGATCAAAGTTCAATCCAGCTTTTAAGTCAGAAGAAAGGCAAACATAGACAGCGCCATTCTTTTTAAATCCTGTATTGTTTGGCACGTAGCTAATAGCTATGTTTTTACCTTGGGCACGTTCTATGCAAGCATCAATGTCCTCTGCGATGCGAAGCGGGGATGTTGGCTGTAACAGCACTATCCAATCTGGCACGGCAGTAAGTCCCTTATAGAACGGATGGGCCTGGTAACAATCTAGAACGTGCCGCATGGCATCCTCGCTTTTGGCTTCATCCGTGCATAATTCTGGCGGACGCATGATTATCGGAACGTTCATGCGTAGCGCAATGGCTGCGGCTATTGCATCATCCGTCGAAACTACGATCTGATCTAGGTATTGTGATTGTTGCGCAGCTTCAATAGTCCATTCGATTAAGGGCTTTCCTCTGAATTGGCGCGTATTTTTTCTTGGACACCGCTTTGATCCGCCGCGAGCTGGGATTACTGCTAGCACTGACTTACCGTGAATCAAGGCAAACCTCCAATACTCGCAAGTTGTTTTATCGTCGCTTGCTGATCTTCATATTGCGTGAGGAATTTTGACCCGATCCGCATCCTGATCTCGCCGTGCAACGGATAGCCCGTATCCGCATTGGAGCGTGGATAGGCACTCCAAAAAGCGGTTTGCGGTCCTGGGTGCATCCTTCCCTCGATCATCGCAGCCATCTCCAGCGCCACGGTCTTGATTTCTTGCGGTGTATTGTCGCTCAACGTTATACCTTCGTTCTCGAATTGATCGGCACGCATAAACCGGCCAGCCTCGCTCTTGGCAATCTCCGCAGGACTCATGCGCTTGCCGTCCTTCCA
>JBAQWL010000124.1:0-5582 GCA_049298895.1 Gallionella sp. | reverse complement strand
CCGGATTGCTGTCCTCAGGCATCTGATCGATTTTCACCGTAACCTGTTTATTTGCTCCCTTGCGCCACAGCTCGACGACTACCTTGCTGCCCGGCTTGGTCGCTGCTACTAGGCGCGGCAGGTCGTTGGAACTATCCACTGGCTTACCATCAAATTTCAGAATCACATCACTAACTTCAATGCCTGCCTTGTCTGCCGGCGCGTTTTTTTCCACACTGCTGATCAGAGCGCCACTGGGGGTTTTCAAGCCAAACGATTCGGCCAGCTCGCGTGTCAGCTCCTGTATTGTGACGCCGATACGTCCACGAGTCACCTTGCCGCTGGTGCGCAATTGGTCTACTACTTGCATCGCCACATCAATCGGAATGGCAAACGACAAACCCATTGACCCGCCGGAGCGAGTGTAGATTTGCGAGTTAATGCCAACCACTTCACCACTCATATTGAACAACGGGCCACCCGAGTTACCGGGATTGATCGCCACATCCGTCTGAATAAATGGAACGAAATTATCCCGCGGCAAGGTGCGTCCCTTGGCGCTGACAATACCAGCTGTTACGCTGCTATCGAAACCGAACGGCGAACCGATCGCAACCACCCATTCGCCCACTTTCAGTTTACTTGGATCACCCTTGGTGATTATGGGCAAACCACTCGCCTCGATCTTCAGCAAAGCCACGTCGGTACGTTTGTCCGCACCAATGACCTGAGCGTGAAACTCACGCTTGTCGGTCAGGCGAACGGTAACTTTGTCCGCACGGTCAACCACATGAGCATTGGTCATGATGTAACCATCCGCGCTGATGAAGAAACCCGAACCCAACGATTGCGATTCCCTTTCGCGCGGCATCTGTGGCGAAAAACGCTTGAAAAATTCGTAGAATGGGTCGCTCTCTGGAATATTTGGAAATGTCTGGTCGTTCCGAACAATTTGTGTGGTACTGATGTTAACCACCACGGCGCCCTGTTTTTCCACCAACTCAGTAAAATCAGGCAGGTCCTTGGCGTATATCGTGGCGCTGCAAAATAATCCAAAAGTCAAGAAGAACAGGTTCGTAATTTTCTTAAGCATGCAATCCTCCCATCACAAAACAACTACAATTCACCTACAGTACCAGCGATTTTTAGCTCGCCCTTTGCTTGTACCACTTCACCCAATTGCCGGGAAATGAACGGCTTAAAATCACTCCAGACTTTGCGCAGAGAAATCCATTTGGCAACAACAAAACCTAGCACCAAGCCGAACAAAGCACCCACTGCAGCGTAGCTGTCACTTTGTCCTGGCTGTTGCACCCAAACACTGGTGAGCATCGCACCTGTCACCAGAAAAACCAGCGGCAACAGGTATACCAAGCCTATTCCGCGCATTACCGCCCCTTCGGCTACCGACACGATGACCTCATCACCTACATTTGCATTGATTGGATTGCTTACTTGAAACTGACGCGGCTTACTGCAAAGCAACTGAGACAGTTTACCCGCTGCGCAACCTCTGCCACCACATAGTTCGCAGCCATTAGCCTGATCAGCTCGAACCAAGGCATGCTGCCCGTCAATCTTGACTACTATGGCGCGTGTCTCAAGCATGCTTATCTACCTTTGAATCGCACCGAATCAAAAACCTGTACAACTGTACGCATCGGAACCTCGCCGACTACTGTAATCAAATGATTATCAATAACTCTATGGTACATAGTCACAGCGCCGCGACTGGACATGCCATCCACGTCATCCTCGTCTCCATCATCCGGCTCGATGAATACTGAAATTGCGCTGAGTCCATCAGAAAACACTATTTGTATTACTGGAGCATGTTTGCCGTGCATCGGACGCTGGATCTCCATGACCTTATTAAATCCATCCGGTACTGTACCCACAACCCAACCACTATTCGTGGTCAAACCGACCTTGGCATGTCTGGCTGCAAAACCAGCGCCATGCCAACCCTTTGCCTTACCCCGCCTTGCCCAAGAACGGTCAATCTTTCCGCCAATTTGCAATTGAGTAAATGCGTATTGTTCGACAACTCTATTGTTGTCGCCCAGCACGGCAGCTTTCAGCAGCAACCCCGAGTCGGTATGTGCCCAGATTTTATGTGTATAACGCAAATTGTCTTTAGGTTGCAGCAAAATGGCCTGGGCATCGTACCCAGCCACACGCTCTATCCCTACCCGCTTGGCTAGGTAGTTTTTACCAAGCGATGATAGCCGCTCGGGGAGTAAAGACGGAAAGCTGCCGCGACCATAATGACTGTCCATTTGAACCATCTTGTGGTTGAAGTAACTCCAGACTTGACCATCATGTCGAACGATTTCACGCTTTGGGTCATCCAGACGCACGATCTTTTCGTATTCGCCGTCCACTTCTGCAAGATGCGTGATTCGCGAGGCCTCTGCAAGATTGCCGTATTGATAAACGAATACCCCACTGTAATCGGTCTGATGCCCTGCAAAAGCCACAATCTTGAGCCAATCGAGATTAGCCTGCATATCTTCCGCGTGCGCATTGGCAACAACAGTCAGCAGCAGCACACCCAACAGCTTTCCCGATAGTGCGACGAACAACCTCATCGTCATTTTTCCTCGGGGATGTAAGAAACAAAATTGATGTAGGACGCTCCGCCACTCATGTCCGGACTGGGAGAAAATTCCATGTGAGCCATCAGGTAAGGATTGGATTTAGGCTGGCTTTGTATACTTATCGGTCGGATAGCATCTTGCTGTATGGCCGCTTGCAGTGCTGTTTCGGCATTGAACTGTTGCGACATCCAAGCCACTACGCTGACGGCCGCCAGTGTGGCTGCAGCAGACAGCGCAAATGTGCGTGTCGTCTGCACAAACCCGCGAAGGCGGGGCGCCAGAGCGGTGGGCTCATCCTGAATACGCTCGCTGATTCTTGCGCTTAAATCGCAATGTATATGCTCTGGCTGGTGCAATACATCGCCAATTAAATGGTAGAGTTCCCAGTCTTGGTGCGCGCCCGGACTGCGTTTAATCCGGTCAAGTAGGCTGTCAGCCTGGTCTTCAAACAACTCGTTGTCCATCAATGCAGAAATTTCTTGTTTCATAATCACCACCTATTACCTTTGCTGGTTTCTAATAACGGTCGCAGATTTTCAGCTACCGCTTCGCGTGCTCTAAAAATTCTTGATCGCACCGTGCCGATTGGACAATTCATTACGGCGGCGATTTCCTCGTAGCTCAAACCCTCTATTTCACGCAAGGTCAAAGCATTGCGCAAATCTTCCGGCAGTTGCTGCAACGAGGTTTGCACCACATCGACAACTTGCTTGCTTATGAGTTCATTTTCAGGTGTAGCGACTGCCCGTAGCAAGCTGGCCTCTTCGAATGACTCCGCCTCATCTGCGTCAAAAATGGTACTGGTTGGAGGGCGGCGCTTGTTCGCCATCAGGTGATTCTTGGCAGTATTGATGCCTATTCGATATAACCAGGTATAAAATGCACTGTCGCCGCGAAACCCTGGTAACGCACGATAGGCCTTGATAAAAGCGTCCTGAGTGACATCTTCTGCCTCAGCAGAATTTCTAACAAAACGAGAAATCAAGCGCCCAAGCTTGCGTTGATATTTGGTAACCAGTAAACCAAAGGCGTGCTTATCACCGCGCTGTGCACGCTCAACCAGCTGCTGATCGACTTCTCGGTCTGCCTTCCCTGAGTATTCCATGGTGATAATGCGATTATGCAATTTTTCAAGAGTTGCAAGTATAACCGCTCTGCTCCACCATCGTCAGCATGGCCAAATACGCATGGTTCCCGGCTCGGTTATAGAAAATTGGTTCCTGAAGATCTATTTTGGTTACGTTTCGCCCTAATTACTTTAATTTTATTTGGTTCCATGTGACCTGCTTCCCATAGTTACAACCATCTATAAAATTAGTAAAGTCAACTATTGAAGAGAGGAGAAAATGTAGAAGAGTAGATCATAGGCCTCATCAAGGAAACTGCCTCCAAAATGACGGTGAGTCTCTGTCCTTTAGAGTTTGGCACGCACCAGCCCGATATGACTGCGCAATTCGTATAAGTGACTGGAGAACGCAACTGGCAATCTCAAATTGTTGACCTTGCTTTCGATGGCATCGAGTTCCTTGCGGAAACTTGGTAGTGCATCATGCTGGGCATTGCGCAACCGCATCTCCAGAAAACGCAGCTCGCCATACAGTTTGTAGATGCGCGACTTGATCAGCCATGTATACACGGCTGGTGCAATGCGGCTTAGTGGAATGGCGAGCGCGACCAGAGGCAGCAGGATGATGAGCACGCGATTGACGAAGGTAGCCGCCCAAAACGGCAGGTAGCGGTCGAGGAACGGCGGGCCTGATTCGTAAAAATGTGTAGCCTGGTTGCTAATCTCAAAATCCGTTTCCTTATCGGAAGGAAATTCACGGGGCTGCTGCAACATGCCTGCGCCCCCGTGAACACGAGAAATCACCTTGAGCACCAGATACACCAGCGCCTGATGCATAGATTCGCGCGCCACCAAGGTGACGGTAGGGGCCAGCAGGTGAACCTCGCGTGGTGGAATATTGTATTCCAGACTCAACGCGCCCTTGGGCAACACCAGATGGTTCAGGAAATTGAACTGCCGCGAGAATGCCTCGGCTTCGGACAGGTCAGCTAGCTCCACGCCTGGCATCGCTGCCACCTGTTCTATCAGCGGCGTGGTGGGCACGCCAGACAAAAAAATCACATCCGCCACCCCGTGCCGCAAGGCATCTGCCGCTTCTTCGTCGCCGATCTCCAGCAGCTTGCTGTTCTCCGCTGTAACGCCGACCGCATCTAGCAATTTGTGGGACAGGATGTAGCTACCGCTGCCCGACCGGCCTACCGCAATTCGCTTTCCCTTCAGTTCGGACAGGCTCCCCACTTTGGGTTTTACGCTATGAAATATCCAGAGCGGCTCGTAATACAGACTGCCCAACGAGACCAGCCCGACTGTGGACTCCAGGCTCGCCACCCCACCCGGCATAAAGGCCATGTCCACGTCAGTATCCTCCTTGCGCAACTCTTCCAGACTGTGCACCGGCCCTTCTGATTCTCTTATCTCGAGCGTCACGCCCTCCTGCTGAAGTAGCACTCCATACAGACTGGCATAGGCCTGATAATTGCCGTCCTGCTTGCTGATGGAGACGACGATCTTCTTCGGGGGTGCGGGGTCGATCAACCAATACCCGGCCATGGCAATGAGCAACAACGCCAAGAGATACGGCAACGCCGCCTTGAAAGCCTCCAGCGGCAGCGAGACATGCAGGTCTTCCTGCTCTTCCCTGCCATGATGCGTCTTTGATTTATCGGACACCGTTTAACCTTTCAAAAGCGTGTCCAGTAATATTGATTGCCTGAAAGCTGCCATCGAATTATATATTTTTTAGAGGGGCTGATCTTCTGTAAGCAGCACTTGGACTACTCGCGTTCCAGTATGGGCTTAGCGAACCTTTCCGAAAAGTCTATTTTCACGTTTCATAAAAAGGCACTCTATACATCGGAAACTTTCTTCACGATACCTGAATAATAAAAACCGACAACTTGCTTCACGAGATCACCCAGGGTGTATAAGCGCTATTC
>JBAQWL010000123.1:0-19654 GCA_049298895.1 Gallionella sp. | reverse complement strand
GGTTATAAACCTTTTTGGAAGTACGCAAGCACAATCGTCCAAGCCATTTTGAATTAGCCAAATCTTCGTAGCTGGATAGCTCGGCGGGCTTTATTTTATTGGTGTTATAAACCACGGTACGAGCACGCACAGACAGACCAAACCAGCGATTATCGGGGTCGCGTAAATGCTCTGGGATATTGGCTTGCAGCGTTTTTGAAATGACAGGTTTGAGCATTTTTTCTTGCGCCGCTTGCCACAAATTGCCCGCATCGGAAGTGATTAGCATATCGGCTGGCGTGTGGCTACCTTCTGCTTTTAACCTGGCCAAAAGCGCACCTTCTTTATCGGTTATAAACTTGACACTAATTCCAGTGTCTTTGGAAAAAGCGTCAAACAAAGGTTTAATTAATTCTTCAATTCGCGCCGAATACACTACAACCTCTCCGGCCTCGCTTGCATGCGCAGGAGAAATCAGCAAACTAGCGTTCAGTAATGCAGAAAACAAAACTGAATATGAAAATAATCTGTTCATTTTTCTAGAACCTCTATAGTTTAGATGGAGGTAGTATACAGATGATAATGATTATCAACAACATCTTTTGAGGCTGGAAATTTATGGATAAAAATTCAATATGGAGAAATGCTATGTGTGAATCGGAGGGGGATTAAAAATGCTAATTCTATAAGATAAACAATGTTTTGCAGTTTACGATCACTCGGTTTTTCCAAGCGGGATTATAGTAGTTTGCCTGAAAATTTCTTGCGACTTTCCTATTCCAGCTTTTGCCATTCTTAAGAATGTCACCAGATAATCTATTCCAATACAATTTTTGCTCCCGGGATGGGCTACCAAAGTACGCGCAGACGCTCGTCGCTGATATGGTAGGTGCGGTCACCGGGGTATAAGGGGTAAGTTAAATGGAGCACATTTCTCATTAATCTCTAAGCCGTCCCCCCCACCGTCAGTCCGTCTATCCTCATCGTCGGTTGCCCCACGCCAACGGGTATGCTCTGGCCTTCCTTGCCACAGGTACCGACACCGGGATCGAGCGTCATGTCATTGCCTATCATCGAAATGCGGGTCAGCACGTCCGGGCCGTTGCCGATTAGAGTCGCGCCTTTCACTGGATGGGTGATCTTGCCGTCTTCGATCATGTAGGCTTCTGCAGTGGAGAACACAAACTTGCCGCTGGTGATGTCCACCTGCCCGCCGCCGAAATTCACCGCGTACAGGCCGTGTTTCACCGAAGCGATGATCTCCTGCGGGTCTTTGTCGCCATTCAGCATGTAGGTGTTGGTCATGCGCGGCATCGGGATATGCGCATAGGATTCTCGCCGCGCGTTGCCAGTGAGCGGCACACCCATCAAGCGTGCGTTCAGACTGTCCTGCAAATATCCCTTGAGGATACCGTTCTCAATCAGCGTGGTGCATTGCGTGGCATTGCCTTCGTCGTCCATCTGCAACGAGCCGCGCCGGGTCGCCAGTGTGCCGTCGTCCACCACGGTGACGCCCGGTGCCGCGACGCGCTCACCAATACGGCCGGAGAACGCCGAACTGCCCTTGCGGTTGAAATCACCTTCCAGCCCATGCCCGATCGCTTCATGCAACAAGATACCCGGCCAGCCGTTGCCCAGCACCACGGTCATATTGCCTGCCGGAGCGGGTGCGGCATCCAGATTGACCACCGCCTGATGCACGGCCTGCGCCGCATATTTACGCAACATCGCATCGTCGAAATTAGCGTAATCGAAACGTCCACCACCACCCGCCGAACCCTGTTCGCGCTTGCCGTTGCTTTCTATGATCACCTGCACCGACAGGCGCACCAGCGGGCGGATGTCGGCATTCATCAAGCCATCGCTGCGTGCCACCATCACCACTTCGTATTCGCCGGCGAGCCCGGCCATCACCTGCACCACACGCGGATCAAGCGCACGGGCGTAGCCTTCGAGGCGCTCAAGCAGCGCGACTTTGTCCGCATCCTTGAGACTGGCGATCGGATCATCCGGCAGATAGATTTGTCGCCGTGAACCGTGATGCAGCATCGGGACTTTCTGGGTGCCTCCCTGCCTGGCAATAGCGCGCGTTGCCTGCGCCGCGCTGTCCAGCGCGTTCAAGCTGATGTCATCTGAATAGGCAAACGCGGTTTTCTCGCCACTCACCGCGCGCACCCCGACGCCCTGATCGATGCTGAAGCTGCCGGATTTGACGATGCCCTCTTCCAGAGACCAGCTTTCAGCACGGCTGTACTGGAAGTACAGATCGGCGTAGTCGAGACGATGCGCCATCATGTTGGCGAACACTTGTTCGATATTCCCCGCGCCTATCGAATAAGGCGCAAGCAGCGATCGCTGCGCGGTGGCGAACAGCGTATCAAATGATTTGCTTTGTTGAACGTGTTTCATTGCTCACAGCTGTACAAAACACGATGCGTCAGTGCCGGCAGGCTCTTGCGCAAGCTGGCCTGATAGGAAGGATTGATCTCTCCCATCACCACACCTGAACCGCGCGGCAGCCTGTCCAGCACCCTGCCCCACGGATCGACGATCATGCTGTTGCCATGCGTCTCGCGCCCGTTGACGTGATAGCCTCCTTGTGCGGCGGCAATCACATAGGACAGATTTTCAATGGCACGCGCGCGCACCAACACTTCCCAGTGCATCTTGCCGGTGGTCTCGGTGAAAGCGGACGGCAGGACGATGATGTCCACATTCTTCATCGAGCGGAACAGCTCGGGGAAACGCAAGTCGTAACAGACCGCCAACCCGATGCGCCCGAACGGGCTATCCACCACCACAACCTGATCGCCCGGTTCTATGGTACTGGCTTCGTCATAACTTTCGTTGCCCAACTCCAGGCCGAACAAATGGATCTTGTCATAGCGCGCCACTTGCTCGCCATACTCATCGAATATCAGGCATGTATTCAGCACCTTGTCCGGAGTGTTGGCTACCAGCGGTATCGATCCTCCCACCAGCCATATCTTGTGCTGCCGAGAGGTTTCACTGAGAAACAACTGAATCGGACCCTGCCCCGGCTGCT
The DNA here is from genome assembly GCA_049298895.1 of Gallionella sp. Lineage (GTDB taxonomy): Bacteria > Pseudomonadota > Gammaproteobacteria > Burkholderiales > Gallionellaceae > Gallionella. The sequence continues at coordinate 16,629 of JBAQWL010000123.1, read as the reverse complement.
CGCGCACCGCGACCTTGTCCTTGTCGCTCATGCCCATGATAGCGAAGAATTCCGGCAACACCACCAGCCGCGCACCCTGCTCAACGGCTTTGGCGATCAGGCGACGCGCCTCGTTGAGATTGCCCGCCACATTGGGGCCGGAAGCCATCTGCACCGCAGCGACCTTGAAGGCGTTGACCTGTGCGGCTATGCGTTGCTGCGTGGAATCACCTACTGACATTATCTTTTTCCTATTCGCTAGTGTTGTTTTGTTTCGGTTGGACTCCTCCAACCTTGACCACATTGGGATCGCTCCAACTGCCAGTCACATTGTATTCAAATGACACCAACTTATCGAGTGGATCGCCCAATACTTTATTCAGGATGAGCGATCCGATCCCAACTGCGGGCCCAGCTGCAAACGCGCCGATCAACGACACGCTGTCACCTAAGGTAGGTAGCACCCGCACCCGCAAATTCTGGGTTTCAGTGTTCAGATCCACACTGCCTTTCATGGTCACTCTGGCAGACGAACCATCGATACGGAAATCCTGAGTATCGAGCACGCCGTTCTTGATAGATGCATTGCCATTGATGTTGTCGAACTGGAAGCCTTCGCTGAACACGTCATTGAAATCCATCGTGATGCGCTTGGGCAAAGCCTGCATGCTGAGGATGCTGAGCAATTTCCCAACGCCCGGCTCCATTTTTACAAAACGCCCCTTGTCGGTATCCACCTTAAGCGTGCCGTTCAAACTGGCATAATTGAATTGGTTAGGTGTGCCAGACCATGATAAATTCGCTGCCAGCTTTCCGCTGCCACCGTTGACAGTATTCGGATAACCGGAACGTGCCAGAATCTTTCCGGCATCACTGATCTCCAGCAGCAAGTTGATCTGGCTTTGCAAGATATTTCTGTCGGTTCTTGTCGGTGCAATCTTTGGTTCTGCTTTAGCTATGTTGGGCGAACCGGCTTCGACCCCACGCGCTGTCGCTTCTCCGTCAGTGAACGCACTTCCAGCCTGCGTACCGACAGCAATATCACCATCCTTAATTGATGGTAAACCGCCGTACCAGATCCCGTCACCCGTCAACGCACCATCCTGGTTAGTGATGTGTAGCCGACGCATCCGCCAATCTTCCCCCTCGGGGTGTCCGACCAATTCAAAGCGGCCGATCTGCTTGCCACCTATCTGGAAATTTTCGATTGCAATATCCAGGGCGGGCAATTCCTCCATTTGCAGCCTTTCCTTCGGCTCATCCTTGTTAAGCGGTTCTATTTTTTCAGGTAGCGTGAAATTATCGGGTTGAGCTGACGTAGAGTGCTGCTCGTCTTCCCCCCACTGTAGATTGCTCAAACGTACCTTGAGTTTTCCGCTCATTTCATGTCCGTGGACATATCCGTGGGGCTGCCAGACCGCCTCACCATTTAATTTTCTACTAGCCAGCTGTACAGCCAAAGCTTCGCCACGTTTTGCCGCATCGATACGCAGATTCTCAATGTCCAGCCCATAACCATCCAGTTTATCGATGCTCAGGTTCACACCTTCGATCGAAAACGCCGACACCGATCTTCCCATGCTCCCTGCCAACCCCTCCCAGCCTTGTATAGATAGCATTGGCAAACTGCCCTGCAGCCATACTCCATCCTCACCTCTCGCAGCTTTTCGTTTGCCCCGGCTGCTCTTCGACTTGCTCGGATTACTCAAACCCAGGCCGCTAAAATCCTGATCACTCAAGTCCCGTGTACCAAAATTGATGACGCCTTGTTCGACGACCATCTCGCCCTTTTCTTCACGACGCACCAGTCGTGCACTGAGCAGCTTATTTACCCGGGCGGCAATGATATCTCGCCCATCAGTACCCGCACTCTTTTCTATACGCACCGGCATCACCTCGTCAGCGCTTTTTGCCAAGGGTTGCGGCAGACTAGAACGGATGCCTTGAAGATTAGATTTAACAATCACGTGTGCGGATTTTTTCACCACACTGATGTCAACATCCCATTCCGTAGCCCCCTGCAGGTAATTCAGCAAGGGATGAGATTCTATTTTTCGATACGCATCAACATCGCAGCGTCCTTGCGCAGTAACATGTACCACACCGCCCTCCGCAGTCTGAATATTGATGCTGGCTGGCCCGCCCAATATTTCAGCCGTTACGCCGCTGGACTGCATACCCGATTCTGTAAACGACAATACCCCGCTAGTTTTACGCAACGATGGTACTGTTTTGCCCAATACGATTGCGTTATCCCGCACTTGGATGTTACCAGACACTTGCACCGGTTTGTCACCCAGCAATGGAATGTGCGCAAACAAAGTAAGGTGGGCATTCCCACTGGCAGTCATGCCATCAGTAAATCCGTCTATATAACCGCGCACCGGGCTCTGCTGAATAAATTGAAGAAACACTTTGCTTGCAGCGCCTGCTTCCCCTCTTATTTCCAGCGGAAGTTCTTCGCTCATCACGTCCGGCATCGTAACGCTGACATTCTGCAGACGAGCACCCAACATGGTCGCTGAGGGCGATTTCACCTCCAACTTATTTCCATTTAACAAAAACTCGCCCGCAATGTTTTCGATCCGTGGCCAATATTTGCCGAATTCCAGCACCGCATCCCGAGCATGTCCGCCTATTTTGAAAATGACATCCTTGGTTCCGTCCAACGGGAAGTCGCTAAGGTTGCCCTTGATGCGGATGCGCAGGTCTTCCGTATGCCCTGCCAACAGCGCGCCGTTTAACCAGTCACTTCCTTTTTGGTGCAAAGCAACCAGCGGGGTATAGCGGGCGGCGCGCCTGATATCACCACGCGTCAACTTGGCAGTCAGATCCAGCACCCCCCGAGTGCCAACCAGGGTATGGTAACTGCCATACAGAATGCCTGCCATATCTTCATTGGCAACGGCGATATTATCAACATTGATCGACAACTCCCCATGCTTGCGTTGCCAGCCGACCTGACCGGTCATGGTGGCGAAAGACAGCGGTTCGCGTAGCATGCCTGGCGCGTCCACGTTCAGCTGACGAGTATTGATGCTTAACCGACCTGCTGCTTCGCTGCCATCCACAATCACATTCAAGCCGGAAAAACCAGGCATCTCACCTACCTGACGCAACCCAAGGTTGTCAAAGCGACCTTTGATTTTGTAGCTATCCGGTTTTTCAAGTACCCCTTGCCAGTTCGCGTCCAGATTAAACACGCTCCCGCTTGGCGCATATGCATCCAACCGGGCACGCAGCCCGGCTTGTAGCGGTAGATATTTGGCTAGGCTTGCAAGAATCTCCAATTGCAACTGATTAGCTCGTATCACCCCGCCGGAAAGTTTCCCTTCACCCAACACACCAGTTCGGAAGTAAAAATCCGTAGGGGACAACTCAATCCCATCTTGTAGCCGCATCGCCAATCGCTTGGTGGAAATCTCGAAATCTCCCGCCACCTCCTTCCAAGCAACACGTCCGTGCAAATCAAGTATTTCCATCTGCGGCACAGTGTCGGCCAGCTTGGTTACCACATCGTGCAAGTCAAAATCAGAGGTAATTTGCGCGACCTTACCGTCTGTGATACCCAACCAGCCGCGCAGCGCACCACGCCCGCGACTAAATTCATTAGGCAATTCCAACCAGGGTCGCCAGGCTGTTACGTCAGTATAATCAAGCTGAACAAACAATTGTCCATGCCATTTGCTAATTTCATCAAAACTCGCCCCAAAAAACTCACCGCGCAAATCCAACGGAGTTGCCAACTCTGCAGGCGGCAAGGCACGTAAAGCAAATCGGTGCTTGGTAAAAAAATTTTCGATGTGCAGATTGACCTGCTGCAACACCAGCGGGGGCGCATCTCGTAGTTCGTCTATCCATACGAGGTGTGCGTCACGCACTACCATGCGTGATTGATGTAACAACCAATCAGACAAATCATTCTCGTCACCTTGCTTGTTGAACGCAAGCCCTCCGATAAAAACTTTTCCTTGCACATCACGGCGTATCAGTAATTCAGGCCGTGAAATCTCCAGGCTGGAGAGCCGGAATTCGGTACTGAACAGCGACATCCACGAAACGCTGCTGTCGATGCTTGGCAGTACCAATGCAGGTTGTAGCCGCTCGTCAAGTATGCGCACATCTGTAAAATTCAGGCGCGGATGCAAGCCCTGCCAATCTCCTTCGATTTTGCCTATCGTGACGGTGTAGCCTATCGCACTTGCCAAGGAGGCTGTGATCCTGTCGTGATAGCGCTCGATATTGGGCAACAGGTAATAACGCAGCGCAATAATTGCGAAAGCAATCAGCACAGCAGCAGTTGCCGACGCGACGACGGCTAATCTCGTCAGCCAGCTCAAACTGTACCAGAGCAATCGTATCGCGAGAGAGTTCAACATGGATTTAGTGATCGGATTCTAGTTGAGAATCGTTGGGCACCAGTCAGCGGTCTAAAGTTGCTCACATTAAGTTAATTTTTTCTAACGACTGGCGACTAGCGGTTAATCAGACGACAATGTACATTCTAACTTGAAGCTTCACCCGTGAATACCGCAAACTCCCTGAACTTAGGATTGGAAACCCTTGCTTTGCTATGACTGTCATGATGAGCACAACCAACTTACAGCCTGCAACTTTTGATTCCCTGCTAGAAAAGACGCAGCGCTGCAGCCGTTATGCCAAGCATGTGTTAGATGCGGACCCCGCTCTGTTGGATTGGGTGCAGAAAAACTACGCCACCCCCTGCAATCGCACTGAAGTCCGAGCATTGTTGCAACAGTCCGGGCTTAACCTGGCGGATGAAACCGAGCTGACTCGTGCTGCGCGTACACTACGCAAACAGGTGATGGTCAAGCTGATTTTGCGTGACCTCAATGGCCTTGCCAACCTGAACGAAGTGATGCAAGCCATGACTGCACTTGCGGAAGAGTGCTTGCGCCTGGCACAAGGCTGCTTGATGGAGGCCTTGCGGGTGGAATTTGGCACCCCGTTGGGCAAACTGAGCGGCAAACCCCAGACATTGCTGATCATCGGCATGGGCAAACTGGGCGGCGGTGAGCTGAATGTCTCATCCGATATTGATTTGATTTTCGTATATCCAGAAGATGGTGAAACGAATGGATCACGTAGACTGAGCAACCACGAATTTTTTACCCGAATGGGGCAGCGGCTGATCAGTGTAATCAACGAGCTCACTGCCGACGGTTATGTTTTCCGTGTGGATATGCGGCTGCGGCCCTACGGTGACAGCGGGCCTCTGGTAATGAGCTTTGCCGCACTGGAAGAGTATCTGCTCAGCCAAGGGCGCGAATGGGAGCGCTACGCATGGATCAAGGCTCGTGTCGTTTCCCCTTCAGACAGCCCACATACCACCGAACTGACGCTGCTTGTACAACCTTTCGTGTTCCGTAAATATCTCGATTTTGGCGCAATCGATTCGATGCGCAGTCTACACTCGCAAATCCGCCAAGAAGTGCTACGCCGTGACCGTCTCAACAACATCAAACTTGGCGCCGGCGGAATCCGAGAAATAGAATTTACCGCGCAGGTATTCCAGTTGATACGTGGTGGACGCGAAGCAAAACTGCGAGTTCGTCCCACCCAGCGGGTGTTGCGACAACTCATGGAAAATGGTCAGCTATCCGCCCAAGTGGCAGATGATCTCGACGCAGCCTATATTTTCCTGCGCAATCTGGAGCACCGGCTGCAATATCTGGACGACCAGCAAACCCAAGAGTTACCGAAAAAAAGCGCGGATCAGCAAGTCATTGCCGATGCTATGGGTTATCCGGATTACCTTACTTTGCTAACAGAGCTCAACCGACATCGCGCGCTGGTCAGCTTTCAGTTCGAGCAGATATTCGGTGCGCAACAGAATTTACAAGAAGGTACGCAACTGTGGCGCGAGGATATGACGGCCGAAGAGCTGGGCAAGCTTCTCCAGACGATGGGCTATTGCAACGTAGTCGACAGCGCGCAACGATTACTGCAACTGCGTGCCAGCAACCATTACCGAAAATTGCCAGAGCTTAGCAGGCAACGGCTGGACAAGCTGATCCCGCAATTCATTACCTTGAGCGCGCAGCACAGTGATCCAGATGAAACACTGTCCAGATTACTGATCTTGCAGGATGGAATCAGCCGCCGCGCTGCCTACCTGGCTTTTCTCGCAGAATACCCAGCAGCATTGCAGCGCCTCACCACGCTGGTGGCTGCCAGCAGCTGGGCAAGCGAGTATCTGACGCTACATCCCGCATTGCTGGATGAATTACTGGATGCCCGAGAGATTTATCGACAGCCAAATTGGCAACAAATCGACGCTGAATTGCAAGACTACCTTGACGAGTGCACCGAGGATGCTGAGCGGCAACTGGATGTATTGCGCCATACCCAACAGGAACAGACATTTCATTTGCTTGCAATGGATCTGCAGGGCCTGCTGCCATTGGAAACCCTCAGCGATCATTTAAGCGATTTGGCAGATTTGCTACTGCGTCATGTGCTTAAGCTATGTTGGTCGACGGCGCGCAAGCGGCATCGCGATCAACCGCAATTTGCAATCATCGCGTATGGCAAACTTGGCGGCAAAGAACTTGGCTATGCCTCCGATCTGGATCTGATCTTCCTGTATGACGACGACCATCCAGATGCACAGGAAAATTACGCGCGACTGGGACAACGCATCAACACCATGCTGAGCAGCTATACCTCATCCGGCCGCCTGTATGAGATCGATTTGCGCCTGCGCCCGAATGGTGCAAGCGGCTTGCTGGTTAGCTCGATTTCAGCCTTTGCCAAGTATCAGATGCAGCACGCTTGGGTATGGGAGCATCAGGCATTGACGCGCGCCCGCTTCAGCTGCGGGGATAGCCAGGTCGGAGCGAAATTTGAAAATATCCGCAATCAGGTGCTGTGCAAGCCGCGCGATCTGGCAGTGTTGCGCAAAGAGATACTGGCAATGCGCCAGAAGATGCACGATGGTCACCCAAACGGAAGCAGCCTGTTCGACATCAAGCATGACAGTGGCGGCATGGTAGATATCGAATTCATGGTGCAATACATCGTGCTGGCCTACGCCCATCAGCACCCGCAATTGAGTGCCAATATCGGCAATCTGGCCTTGCTTAAACTGGCAGCGGAACTGGGACTTATTTCAGTTGATATAGCTGGGCAGACCAGCGAGCTATATCGAACTTTACGACAAAATCAACACAGAATGCGGCTTAACAATCTGTCGCCGTGTCGGATCAAACACGGTGTGATCAAAACCACTGCAAGCATAAAGTTATGGAGATTGTTGTTTGGAAATACACAGGGAGAAGCTGGCCCAGAACTTACTGAGCAGATCTAAACGGCATTACTTTCGCACTCTGCCTTGCTTTATCCAGGCTCGAAGTCAGGCGATACATCACAATGTCACCCTTTCCCTTCAAGGGGATCGAGGTGGGCGGCTCGAATGCAAAGCTGTTCCGTATTCGTGTGTATGTGGTCTTATCCACCTGGATCACTCCATCCATGGCGTCATCGGTAAGCCGACTGGCGACATTCACCGTATCACCCCACAAATCATAGATGAATCGCTTGGTACCGATCACCCCGGCAACCGCCGGCCCGGTGGCAATGCCTGTGTGTATGCTCATCTTGAATTTGGATAACTCCGTGTGATTGTACACAAAGTCTCGCATCTCCAAAGCCAAGTCAGCAATATTTTTGGTGTAATCAGATTGACTGTCGTTGAGCCCACCCACAACCATATAAGCATCACCTATCGTTTTGATTTTTTCGACACCGTATTTTTCGCTAAGATCATCAAAACCGGTGAACACGGTATTTAGCAACGCAACCATCCGGTCGGGTGGAAGCGACTCAGTAAGTTGGGTAAAATTGACCAAGTCAGCGAACATCACTGTCACGTCGGCATGGCCATCAGCGATCAATCCCTGGTTGTTTTTCAGGCGATCCACGATACTGCTGGGCAGCACGTTGAGCAACACGCGTTCTGACTTTTTCTGCTCCTCTGCCAACAATTGGTGCTGCTGATCCAGCTGGCTTTTGATCTGATCCATCTCCACGACGAAATGGCGCAGCAGGAAATAGATAATGGACGACATCGCAGCAAAATTGATTGCAAAAAACACACCAATGGTCTGCATCGGCAACGCGGCTTGGCCGTTAGCGCCGAGAAAATAATCAAATACACCGGACAAGACAGTCAGTACGATATAAGCAAAGAACCAAGGAATGGACTCCCGCCAGCTGGATACGACCAGTGCACCTATCGGAGCTAGCAATGCCCACAACATCACCCCGCTTGAAGTAACTGAGCTGCCAATACTCCACTGCATGATGAAGGGCGCAAACAGGAACAAGCTTAATTGCACGAAGCGGAACGGTTCGAATCTCTTGGTCTTGAAGTAATAGACAATTGAGGCCACAGAAATTAGCTGATATGCCAAAGGCACGTTCGCCGAAAAGTGCAGCCCCATAACCCAATAAATCGCCAGCCAAAGCACCACAGCAAGATTCATGAAGGCCGCGACAAAGATCAACAAACTTCTATGTAATTTCTCTTCTTGCGTATAGGTGGTTTCTGCAGTTACTGCAGGAAACTTTTCCATTGGTTCAAATCTCGTTTAAGGATGCGGGTTGTTTGGTCTGTTACTACTATGTGGTGAATCATAACCTAATTCACAACTAAAACCTTAAGCAAAAACAACCGGACAATGGGAAATTTAGTTGCACGCCCCCTTCATAAGTTTGCCGGAAAACGCTAGAATCTGCGCTTTGCAACTCCTCACTCAAGGAATCTCATTATGTCGATGTCCGACCGCGACGGTTTCATCTGGTATGACGGCAAGCTCGTACCGTGGCGCAATGCCACCACGCACGTGCTGACGCACACCCTGCATTACGGTATGGGCGTATTTGAAGGCCTGCGTGCTTATCAAGCCGCCAAGGGCACTGCGATCTTCCGTTTGAAGGAACACACCGATCGGTTATTCAATTCCGCACATATCTTCCAGATGAAGATGCCGTTCAGCAAGGAGACCATCAACGCAGCGCAACTCGAAGTGGTGCGTGCAAACAAACTGGAATCTTGTTACATCCGTCCGATCTGTTTTTATGGCTCGGAAGCGATGGGCATTTCCGCAAAGACACTATCTACTCACGTCGCTATAGCTGCATGGCCGTGGGGTGCGTATCTTGGTGACGATGGCATGAAAAAAGGAATACGTGTCAAAACTTCAAGTTTTACCCGCCACCATATCAACGCGAACATGTGTCGCGCAAAGTCGGTGACAACGTATACCAATTCGATACTGGCACACCAGGAAGCCAACAACGATAACTACGACGAAGCCCTGTTACTGGATGTCGACGGCTACGTTGCAGAAGGTGCGGGCGAAAACATTTTCATCGTAAGGAAGGGGAAATTGTATACCCCTGACTTGGCTTCCTGCCTGGAGGGCATTACGCGCGATTCCATTTTCACCTTAGCCAGAGAAATGGGTATTGAAATAGTCGAGAAGCGTATTACCCGTGACGAGGTTTATTGCGCCGACGAAGCGTTCTTCACTGGAACAGCAGCAGAAGTGACACCGATCCGCGAGCTTGATCACCGCACTATCGGTAGCGGCTCACTCGGCGCTATCACCGCCAAGCTGCAACAGGCTTTCTTTGATTGTGTGGCGGGTAAACATCCTCAGCATACTGATTGGCTGAGTTATATTTAGTCTAGAGGAGATACTTGTGAGTAAACAAAATATTACTCAGCGTCATATCGAAGTAACCGCAAGCGATATGCCGCTGTCCTGCCCTATGCCCAATATGAATTTGTGGAACGCACACCCAAAAGTGATGATTCCGCTCGGTCACGGGGGCGAAGCACGTTGTCCCTATTGCGGTACATTGTATCGCTTTACGGGTGATCTACCCAAATCTCATCACTAACCCAATGCACGTTCCGGTTCACGAAATATTGCGTAAGGTGCGCTTTTCACACCATGATGCCTGAAACACACCCTACAAATGCCAAATCCCGCAAAGCTCAAAATCCTGATCATCGGCCCCAGCTGGGTAGGAGATACCATGCTAATGCAGCCGATGCTGATGCGTCTCAAACAACGTCACCCGGATAGTCTGATTGACGTGCTCGCTCCGCCGTGGACAGATGAGTTGTTGCTGTCCATGCCCGAGGTGAATGAAGTCATCTTCAACCCGTTTCCCCACGGCGCATTGCAACTCCATGCACGCTACCGGCTTGGCACGTATTTGCGTGATAACCGATACGATCAGGCTATTGTGTTACCTAACTCGCTGAAATCTGCACTCGTGCCATTCTTTGCGCGCATCCCGCTGCGCACCGGCTATGTTGGCGAGATGCGCTTCGGCCTGCTCAACGACGCGCGAAAACTAAATAAAATCAAGCTTCCGTTGATGGTGGAACGCTTTGCCCAGCTTGCCGAGCTAGCTGGTGATGATATTCCGCACCCTTTGCCCAACCCCAAACTGAAAGTTTCGCAAACCGCTCTCGATGCAACCCTGTACAAGTTCAAACTGACACTGGACAAGCCAGTCGCAGTTTTCTGTCCGGGTGCCGAATACGGGCCTGCCAAACGCTGGCCGGTATCCTATTTCGCGGAGCTCGCGCAACGCCTGAAACAACACGGCTATGCAGTATGGCTGATCGGCTCCGCAAAAGATAAAGAGGTGGCAGATAAAATAGTCGCACTGGGCAATTCTGAGTGCCGTAATCTATGCGGCAGCACCGATTTGAAGGATGCAATTGCGCTACTTTCCTGCGCAAAATTGATAGTCAGCAATGACTCTGGCCTGATGCATCTGTCTGCCGCTCTTGATCGTCCCATGCTGGCCCTGTTTGGCTCCAGCAGCCCGCAGTTCACCCCACCGCTCTCCGACCAGGCACACACTATCAAGCTCGACATCAAGTGCAGCCCGTGTTTCAAGCGCGAATGCCCGTTGGGTCACTTCAACTGCATGAATCAACTCACGCCTAATCTGGTGTGGGGAAAATTGAACATACTACTCCCGCCCATCAAAGAATCCAAACGCAACCATGCTAAAAACCCTGCCCAAAGAAATCTTCAAGGCCTATGACATTCGTGGCATCGTCGACAAGACCCTGACGGCTGAAATAGTCGAAGCGATTGGTCATGCGATCGGATCGGAAGCGGTCACTCGCGGACAAGGTACCATCGCAATAGGACGCGACGGCAGGCTGTCCGGCCCAGATCTGATCGCTGCCCTGGCACGCGGCATACAAAAAAGCGGTGTCGACGTAATTGATGTCGGTTGCGTTCCCACGCCGATGGTGTATTTTGCCGCCTATCAATTGCAGACCCATTGTGCAGTAATGCTCACCGGCAGCCACAATCCGCCGGATTACAACGGCCTGAAAATGGTGCTGGCCGATGAAACGCTATCGGGTGAGACCATCCAGCGGTTGCTCCAGCGCATCGAGCAGAATGACCACACCAACGGTTCTGGCAGCTATGCACAACAAGATATCAGTGCTGCTTACATCGCGCGTATCGTCTCCGACATCAAGCTGGCACGGCCGATGAAAGTCACTGTGGATTGCGGCAATGGCGTGGCGGGAGCTTATGTCGCCAACCTGTATCGTCAACTCGGCTGTCAGGTAGTAGAGATGTATTGCGAAGTGGACGGACACTTCCCCAACCATCATCCCGATCCATCCGACCCGCACAATCTCGAGGACCTGATCGCTGCTTTGCGCGACAATGACAGCGAGTTGGGCCTGGCATTCGACGGCGATGGAGACCGTCTCGGCGTAGTCACCAAAGACGGCAAGATCATTTATCCGGACCGGCAGTTGATGCTGTTCGCCGCCGATGTGCTGAGCCGCAATCCCGGCGCGGAGATCATTTTCGACGTCAAGTCGACCCGCAACCTATTCAGTTGGATACGCAAACACGGCGGCAAGCCGACGCTGTGGAAGACCGGCCACTCGCTGGTGAAAGCCAAGATGCGCGAGACCGGCGCGCTGCTCGCCGGCGAGATGAGCGGCCACGTGTTCTTCAAGGAACGCTGGTACGGTTTCGACGACGGGTTGTATACCGGCGCGCGCCTGCTGGAGATACTGAGCAATGTAGCCGATCCCAGTTCCTCACTGAACGCCTTGCCGGATGCGGTCTGCACGCCGGAGCTGCACATCCACACCGCCGAAGGCGAGAACCATATGCTGTTGGCACAACTGCAAAAAACTGCGCAATTCACCGATGCTAAAGAAATCATTACCCTGGATGGTATCCGAGTGGAATATGTAGATGGCTTTGGATTGGCACGGCCCAGCAATACCACCCCGGTGATCGTGCTACGTTTCGAAGCCGACAGCGAAAGGGGATTGAAGCGCATCCAGGACGACTTCCGCAGAATCTTCCAGTACGCTGCGCCGCACTTGAAGCTGCCGTTCTAAACCAAAAATGCAGGTTGGAAATGTAGGGTGAATAAGCGCAGCGCATCCACTCAACTTCACTTCCCAAACCCAGTCATTCACGAAGTTCGGCAAACGACAAATTTCTGTACTTGGCAAGCGCCCGCTAACTGGCAATCAATTTGGAGGGACTGACTTCTCCAACCGACGCACACCATGCTGTCAAAGTGAAATCTGAGCGGGTGAAACATTGGGATTACATCTGCTTCCAATCTTTTGGCACTCTCATGCTCAGACATCGTAAAATCAGCTGACTGACTGTCAATATAACTTGTTGAATTGGCTTTAGGTGTTACCTCCCTGTTTCCAGCGATCCTGCATTCGATCCCAGTAGAATTCGCGGCTTATAAATGCTTCATCGATAAGAAGCTTATTGGCGACATCATAGACCCTTACAGCTCCCTTCGAGTATTTCAAACCCCAATACTCAAAAAATACCTTATTGCTAATACGCATCTCCTCATCGACTTCGAGGACAGCACGAAAACGCGAAACTGGATCTTCCCCTGTATCCTCGATAACGGGTATGTAAATGTGGATAGGTCGCTCTCCCGTTGCAAGCGCTAGATGTTTGTAATGACGCGCAAGCAAGGTCAGCAACTCACCGATCGAATCCGCAATTTTCTGGTGAACGCGGTTAGCAGCGTCAATCGTGACTACTGAATCGTTAAAGAGCAATTTGAGTTCCGCAATATCGGCATCATCACCACGATGATTTCGAGTGCGAAGTTTTTTATGGGCAGCAAGCAATGGCCGCAGTACAAGGTTATGTGCGCCCAGCTTGATCAGATCAAAAGCGACACCATCAACTATTAGCTGCAAGAAATTCGGAAGCGCAATTGAAGATGCAATTTCGATGAAGAGAGTGTATAGCCCACCGCCTAGTTCACCTTGCCCACCTTTTACCTCAGCAATTGAGTAACTTGCCGACAGCTCGCTGCGAAACTCTTCAACTCCTTCTAGATCGCCATCGCCAAACCAATAATGAACCTTTACCGAAGGAGCTGGGGTACCGTGGGAAATAGACAAATTTTTATCATCATTCATTAAATACCTCAACTACCAAATGTCGTTATTGGATAACTGTTCAATATTAAGGATAACTCTCATTGTCTGTTTTTGGCCGATTGAAATCACTCGCACGGTGACGTGTGCAAAATCAATGCACAATCTAGAATCGGTGGGTTCGACTCAAATGATCTACTGCCCCTGACGTAAGCTACCAGAAAAAAGACATGCTTTAGCTTGCTTGCAACACAATACTACATTTCTCCTGTATCCACTTTTGGCACAAGACAGATATCCAAAGCATCAAATTCGATGCCCGGAAGCAGTCATTCGTCATTTGCATTTATGGCAAGTAGCCGTCACAAATAAAGTTACAGCTTCGCCTTCACCCAACCTGTAACAGAAGCCAGTGCCTGTGCCAAATTTTCCGGTTGCGTGCCACCTGCCTGCGCCATGTCCGGCCTGCCTCCACCCTTGCCGCCAACCTGCTGAGCGACAAAATTGACCAGTTCGCCAGCCTTCACTTTGGACATGGCATCCGCCGTCACGCCGGCGATCAGCAATACTTTACCGTCTGCTTCGGATGCCAGCACGATGGCGGCAGATTTGAGTTTGTCTTTGAGCTTGTCTAGCGTCTCGCGCAACACGGCAGCATCAGCACCGTCCAGTTTCGTCGCTAACACTTTCACGCCGTTGATGTCCTGCGCTTGCGCCAGCAACTCGTCACCCTGAGCGGATGCGAGTTTGGATTTCAAAGCAGCTAATTCTTTTTCCAGCGACTTCACATTGTCGAGTATTTGCGCAACACGTGCTGCCGCTTCCTGCGGTTGCGCCTTCACCGCATCGGCGACCTGGTGCAATTGTGCTTCCTGCTGCTGCACAAACGCCAGCGCACCCTCTCCGGTCACCGCTTCCACGCGCCGCACCCCTGCCGCCACACCGCTCTCGGCCAATATCTTGAACAGCCCGATATCGCCGGTGCGCTTCACATGGGTGCCGCCGCACAACTCGCGCGACGACCCGATGTCCAGCACGCGTACCTCGTCACCATACTTCTCGCCGAACAGCATCATCGCGCCGGTCTTTTGCGCATCTTCGATGTTCATCACGCGCGCCCGGCATTCTGTATTGGCGAGTATCTCGGCATTCACGATGCTTTCCACCCTGCGGATCTCCGCATCAGTCATCGGCTGGGTATGCACGAAGTCAAAACGCGTCTTGTCGGGATCCACCTGCGAACCCTTTTGCTTCACATGATCGCCCAGCACCTCGCGCAACGCCTTGTGCATCAAATGCGTCGCCGAATGATTGCGCATAGTGCGATTGCGCGCCGAGACGTCGACACGGGCATTGACGCTGTTGCCCACGGTCAGCTTGCCGGTCGTCACCACGCCGTGATGGCCGAAAACGCTGGCCTGGATCTTCTGGGTGTCCTCCACCGCGAAAATGCCATGCACGCTGTGCAACACCCCGCGGTCGCCGACCTGCCCGCCGGACTCGGCGTAGAACGGCGTATCGTCCAGCACCGCCACGCCCATCTCGCCTTCGTTCAGCGCGTTCACCGACACGCCATCCTTGTACAAGGCCAGCACATTGGCCTTGCTCTCCAGCATCTCGTAACCGTGGAACGCGGTGACGGGACCAGCGTATTCAAGGTTCGCCGCCATCTTGAACTTGCCGGCCGCGCGCGCCTGCTCTTTCTGGCTGGTCATCGCGACATCGAACATACCCACATCCACGGCGATCTTGTGCTCGCGACAGATGTCGGCGGTCAGGTCGAGCGGGAAACCGAAAGTGTCGTGCAGCTTGAAGGCGGTTTCGCCGTTGAATATTTTGCTGCCCTGCTTCGACATCTCGGCCAGATCAGCTTCGAGTATCGCCATGCCATGCTCGATGGTGGTGAAGAAACGCTCCTCCTCCTGCTTGAGGATTTCCATCACGTGCACCTGCGCAGACGCCAACTCAGGATAAGCCGCGCCCATCTCTGCAACCAGATCGGGAACCATGTTGTAGAAGAAAGCCGCGCGCGCACCGAGTTTGTAGCCGTGGCGGATCGCGCGGCGGATGATGCGGCGCAGCACATAGCCGCGCCCTTCGTTGCCAGGAATCACCCCGTCGGCGATCAGGAAAGAACAGGCGCGGATATGGTCGGCCAGCACCTTGAGCGAGTTGCTGGTGAGGTCATTGGTATTGGTCACCCTTGCCGCCGCGCAGATCAGGGTCTGGAACAGGTCGATCTCGTAGTTGCTGTGCACATGCTGCAACACCGCCGAGATGCGCTCCAGTCCCATGCCAGTATCCACCGACGGCTTGGGCAGCGGATGCATCACGCCGTGCTCGTCGCGGTTGAACTGCATGAACACGTTGTTCCAGATTTCGATGTAGCGGTCGCCGTGTTCATCGGGTGATCCAGGCGGCCCGCCAAAAATATCAGCACCGTGGTCGTAAAATATTTCCGTGCACGGGCCGCACGGGCCGGTGTCGCCCATCATCCAGAAGTTGTCGGAAGCGTAGCGCGCGCCCTTGTTGTCGCCAATGCGTATCACCCGCTGCGCTGGCATGCCGATCTCCTTGGTCCAGATGTCGTATGCCTCGTCGTCCTCGGCATACACCGTCACCCACAGCTTATCCTTGGGCAGCTTGTAAACATCGGTCAACAACTCCCACGCATACTTAATTGCGTCGCGCTTGAAATAATCGCCGAAACTGAAATTGCCCAGCATCTCGAAAAAAGTGTGATGGCGCGCGGTGTAGCCGACATTCTCCAGATCGTTGTGCTTGCCGCCAGCACGCACGCATTTCTGCGAAGAAGCCGCTCGTTTGTATGGACGCTTGTCGAAACCGAGGAACACATCCTTGAACTGGTTCATCCCCGCGTTGGTGAACAGCAGCGTCGGGTCTTCGTGCGGAACCAGCGAACTGGAAGCGACCACCGTGTGGCCTTTGGACGCGAAAAAGTCCAGGAATTTCTGGCGTATCTCACTGCTTTTCATTGCACACCCAGAGTATCAAATGCTCTTTATAAACAAGGCGCGCATCATACCATGCAGCGCATGGAGCACTCACACGCCTACAGAGCTCATTGATCCCCAGTTAATTCCGTGCTACGCAGCACTCTGAAGATAATATTCATGGAAAATCCGCGCGATTGCAGAAAGCGTACTTGCCTGGCTTTTTCTTTCGCATCC
>JBAQWL010000122.1:0-3209 GCA_049298895.1 Gallionella sp. | reverse complement strand
AAGGCGATGCTTTAGAAACAGCTTCGTTCAATTTTCGCATCTCCCTGGTAATCCGTTCTTCGACTCTTTGGACTTGTGCGCGCGTCGCGTCCTTTTCGATCAGTTTGCGTTTCTGTTTTTTGAGCATTTGAATGTTCCGGTCGGCACCCTGCGCGCGAATGATTAACCGGTACTCCGGGTTGTCTCGCTTGAATTTATCGGTAGGCAAATGGTCTTTGCGCAGACCGTCCCATTCGGCATCCAGCAAGTTGAGGCGTTTCAGGTTCGCGTAATACTTGTTGCCTTGGCTGGATTGATTTTCAGTATCCCCATAAAAGCGACCCACCAGCGGGATTTTGTGCGTCGGCAATGCTTCCCCGGTTGCAACTGATTCGACAGTCTGTACGACCTTCCCAGTCTCCCGGCCTACGCCGCCCGTCGCTTGCCCGATCAGGTAGTCTATCTGGTCAGCAGTTGGGCTGAAGGTGCCGGGTGTGTATTCCGTCCCGCCGGACGCAAAATTGACCCCTTCGGCGATCAGCTTGGACCAGATTGTCGCCGTGTCCTTGTTCCGGGTAAAGCCCGGGGTCGGCTTCATGGAGTTGAAGTCTTCCTTGTAAATCGGTTTCCCGGTCCAGTCCTTGTTCTCGGCCAGCGCCGCTAACGGGTCTATCGGTGTCGGTGAGATGGTTTGCAGCGATAACCCGGCATTGCCTATCGGGTTAAAGGCTTCGGCAAACACGTTTGCCAGACGCATCACATGGTCGGCAGGGTGTTTGAACCCATTCATGGCGAATTCTGTCGAGATGCGCCCGATATTCGGCAGGATGTGGAAGCCAAGCGGCATCGGGATCGAGATGTACTTCTTGCCGCCGATCGGGATAACCAGGTTGCGTTCCCGGATAAACTCGGGGGGTTCGTCATCGTCAAACCCGGCCATGGCCAGCGCCAGCGCCTGGATCACGCCCAGCGATACCCCGCCGGCCACGATAGCTTTGCCCGTCTTGCTCAGGCGCACCGTCTTGATGTCGCCACCCTTCATGTCGAACAAAGTCTGCCCCATGCGTGCCGTGCCCTGCATGGCGGCATTGAAGAAGGCGTACAGCGCCCCGGCCTGCTGCCCGGACTGTCCCTTGCGGTTGAAGTTGACCGTGGTGTTCTTGGCCAGACTGGCGGCTTCCTGTTTGCTCAGTCCGTGATCGATTCCGACTTTGTAGATCGACAGGCGGGTCGAGCCTTCCATCATCAGGTTGTAGTCCGACAGCCAGTCGAATATCGGCCCGGCCATGTCCTGTGCTTTGGTCAGCGGCACTCTCAATGCCCCGTTCGCCGTGAAGACTTTCCCCCACTTGCTTTTTGTCCAGTTGTGCGGGTCCAGCTCGTGTTCGATAGCCTTTGCCCGGTCTTCGCTGTTGCGGTACAGGTCGCGGTACCCGGTCATGCCACCTTCGTCCTGCAGTTCTTCCCACAGTTGAGCCCACTTGGATGTCGCTGGGTGTCCTTGGCGCTCGGCGCGCGCATCAAGATAGATGCCCTTGGCCGCGGATAGAATGTGACCTATGACCTCGGCCTTGTGCTTGGCCAGCGGTGTGGAGGTCAGATTTAATGCGGCGCCCTGCACGTCTCGAATCAGATTGGTTATGCCGAATACCGGGTTGTATTGGGTGTTGATCGATGAAAAGTAGCGCGTGACTTTGGCTGATACGCCCAGAAGTCCGCCCAGTTGAGATGCGTCCAGGTTCTTGATGGCTTCGGCCATTCTCACCGCGCGCTCGTTGCTTTCGTTGAAAACAATGGCGCGCTCATGCACCTGCCCGGTGTTGTCCTTGATCTTGGCGATAACCACATTGGCGCGGCTCTTGAACATCGGATCGACACGCTCCTCAACCAAGCCGGTCTTTTCGTTCAGTACGCGCTCGATAGGGGCTTTGCCGAACGTCCAGAAGTCTGGATTTGGATTGAGCTTTGCCAGCCCGGCCAGCGCCACGGCAACGCGGTTCTTTTCGCCCCGGGCGACAGCCTTTTCCCGCTGCAGGGCGATGTTGGCGAAGATGTCCACGACCGACTTGGTAGAGCCGGTCCGGTGCTTTACTTCCTTGCCCTTGATCGAGAAGCCCTGACCAATGCCCATGCCGCCGTCATGATCCTCGCGCATCAGCGGAACATAGTGCTGGAACATCTGCGCCCAACCATCTGCCGTGTCTTTCGATACCAGCCCGTAGGATACATACAGGTCGCGCGTTTTGGCGATGATGGAGTCCACGCGCTTCGCCGTGGCTTCCAGCCGTTTGCGCTTGGCTTTGTCCAGTCCGGCCATATAATCGTCTGCCTGCTTGTCGGTCATGCCAGACCCACCATCTGGCATATTGGGGTCGCGCTCGGCGATCAGCGCATTCGCTTCCTTGGCGTGCCTGGCGTGTAGGTATTGGTCGAGTTCATCGATCGTCAAGAAACTCTGCCGCATGTCAAACATGATCGGCTTGAGTTCGGTATTCACAAAGTCGGCAACCCGCTTTGCAGCACGGCCATGGAACAGTTCTTCCTGCAAATAGGCGTTGTACTTATCGGCCAGCGCAGCACCGGTAGACTTGATTGACTCAGTGACGCGCTTCAGGTCGATATGCTTGTCCTGGAGCTTGTAGATGATGTTGTCCAGCATAGTAGGCTCTGGCGCATCCCATGATGCGTTGTTGCCGGGCTGCCCGCCTTGCAGCGGGATATTGCCCTGCCGTGGCGGCTGTGCGGATGGTGCTGCTGTGCCGGGGATGGTCTTTTGCTTTGGGGCGGTAGAGAATAGGATGTTTGGGTTGGTTGGACTGAATGATCCATTATTTCCGATGGCGGATTTTATTTGGGTTGGCTCCCATACTAGGTATGAATCCCGTCCTGCGCCTTCGTTATCGTTGCGATAGATAATTCCATCGTGCCCATCTGCATCTGCCCTGTTCATCAGCCTATCCCATGCTTGTTCATCGCCCACATCTTTGGCGTAGAGTGGGTTCTCAATCTTAATGTAAACGGGATAATTTACTGCACCCTCCACAAGATCAGTGCGCTTCCCAGAGAAAATATCGGACATGCTATTGCGAGGCGCGAACTTCGACTCTATGCGATCATTTGCTTGTTCAATATCCCCGAAATGTCCACCCTCATAAAATTGAGTTATTATTCCCTTATCCGTTCCGTGATAAACCACCAGCGGCTTACCATCTGCATCCACGACCTTGCTG
>JBAQWL010000121.1:0-23502 GCA_049298895.1 Gallionella sp. | reverse complement strand
ACCCTATTCTCAGCCAATAGAAAGCCCCGCTCCGACAAAAACTCCATAAACCGCCAATTTGTGGGAATCCTCTCCAGGGACTTGTTAAGGTACTTTGGCGAGGCATCACCTGGGATTGTTACTCATTTAGCTCGTGTATTTGATTATGAAGTGGACTCAACTGCTATTGAGTCCCAGATAAGAGCAGCGCGCCTCAAATACAAGGCAGAAAAAAGAGCGGCGGTAGTCGACGCGCTGGTAAAAAGGCAGACGAAAACTGCATAAATTTGCACTTATCGTCACCCGTCGAAAGCTGCAATATGTAGTCAATTCCCACTCTTAAAAACCCTCGAATACCAACTTATATTGTAACCATGTGCAGGGCAATCTAGTCCTGCGCAAACTCTTACAGGAGATTGCAAACATGGTGAACTCAACACAACCACATCCCGCGCAGTTCTACAGACTGCCACAATTAAAAGCCAAGCTGAAAGTGTCCGGCTCAACAATTTGGAGTTGGTGCAAAAAAGGCACTTTCCCAAAACCCACCAAGTTATCCCAAAACTGTACCGCATGGAACGCGGCTGACGTTGAACGCTGGGCGGCAGAGCGCATTGCCGCATCTCAGGCTGGGAAGTGAGAAGGCGATATGAAAGCAAAACGAAAAAGCAATCATTCGGATATTGCCCGATCCCTGCTCGAATTGGAAAGACTTTTCGGGAAAAAACCATCACCCACAAATGATTACGCCCACGGCAAGGTGGGCGCAGGTGATACAGGGGAACCCATTCGCGGAGGTGCCAAATGAGTGCGTTAACTCTACTCGACACGCTCGAAAAAGTAAAGCAAACCAAGCCCGGAAGTTGGCTTGCGTGTTGCCCGGCACATGAAGACCGCACCGCATCGCTATCTGTCCGCGAGTTGGATGATGGCAGAATTTTGGTGCATTGCTTCGCGTCATGTTCAGTTGAAGAGGTATTAGGCGCAATCGGGCTGACATTTGATGCACTATACCCCGTGAAGGAAATACACCACGGCAAATCTGAACGCCGACCCTTCCCTGCTGCCGACATTCTTCGTGCAATCGCATTCGAGTCAACACTTGTTCTTATTGCCGCTGCTGATCTATTAGCAGGAAATCCATTTAACGAAACTGACAGGGAACGCCTTGCGCTGGCTGTATCTCGTATTCAAGCGGCTCTGACCGCTGGAGGTATCCATGTCTAACAAATTTTCCGCATTAGAAGAACGTACCAATGCTGCCATTAGAAAACTTGATGCCTTGCGGGTAGGAAACGATTTAAGCCCTCCGATTGCATCGGGTGACGCTAAGGTACGGGCACAATCGTTCACGCCCTTGCCAGTGGTGCAGATAACGTGCGCTGATGATATTAAGCCCGAAGCAATCCGCTGGTTATGGGATGGTTGGTTAGCTCGTGGAAAATTCCATATTTTCGCAGGGCAAGCTGGCACTGGTAAGACCACTATCGCAATTGCACTGGCCGCAACCGTGAGCATTGGCGGACGCTTTCCAGACGGAACACGCGCACCAGTTGGTAACGTGTTGATATGGAGCGGCGAGGATAGCGCGCAAGATACGCTGGTTCCGCGATTACTTGCCGCTGGTGCGGACATGAAGTGGGTGCATTTTATCGGTGATGTGCAACAAGGCGATGAGATACGTAGCTTTGACCCTGCAACCGACACTCGCGCCATGCAAGACGCTGCTACCCGCATCGGTGATGTAGCCCTGTTGATAGTCGATCCTGTAGTCAATGCAGTTGCTGGTGATAGCCATAAGAACGGCGAAGTGCGTAGAGCATTACAGCCTTTGGTCGATTTTGGCGAAAAGCTTGATTGTGCGGTTTTGGGTATATCTCACTTCTCCAAAGGTACGAGCGGCAAAGACCCGATGGAGAGAGTAACAGGATCACTCGCCTTTGCTGCACTGGCTCGCGTGGTATTGGCAACTGCCAAGATAAATGACGGCGACACTACCAAGCGCATCTTCTGCCGCGCAAAAAGTAATATAGGTGTAGATCATGGTGGCTTTGAATATGACCTGCACCAGAAAGAAATTGACGGGCATAAAGGCGTTTTCTCCAGCTATTCAGTATGGGGACAAGCTGTTGAAGGCTCGGCGCGTGAACTACTGGCAGAGGGGGAACCCGATAGCGATGATGGCGAAGCGGCGGGAGCCGAGCAGTTTCTGCGTGAGCAGCTTGCTGGTGGAGCTATGCCACAAAAAGAAATTGAGCAGGAATGCAAAGGCGCAGGTTTTTCAGTAGCAACATTGCGGAGGGCAAAAAAACGGCTGGGAATTACCTCGAAAAAAGACGGCATGAAGGGCGTTTGGTTTTGGAGCTTGCCCGGTGGAAAACACGAAGATGCTCACGAAGATGTCGAAGATGCTCAACAAAATAGTGTGAGCGCCTTCGGGGAAATTGAGCACCTTCGGGAAGATTCCACCGCGACCGTTGCGCCTAACGCATCGCACTTGAGGATATAGATCATGGGCGCACCTGACCTGATTTTTGAATTGCGGAGTAAGGGTTATTCGATCCGGGCGGACGGCGGCTATCTGGATATTTCACCAGCGGACTTGCCGCCCGAAGTGGTGCAAACCATCCGGCAAAGCAAAGCCGAAATTCTGACCGAGCTACAGCGGGAAGCACGGGCGGAATGGCGAAGGCAAAAAGTAATCGCCATGCTGGATGCTGCACCGGATACGCAACGGGCAATCTACACAGACACCGACAGCGATCCGCATAGCGTCATATTGACCGTGGCAGTGCGCGCTTGTCAGCAAACGTGCGAAATGCTGATACCGAAAGCAAAGTATGACCCGTGGAAGCTGCTGGAGTTGATCGAGCGGCACGGCGCGCAGACTATCCACTAGGAAAGGAAATTTAATATGACAACACTACCCAAACAAATCAGGCAGGAAATAAATCAGTTGGCACATCGTTTAGCTGTCCGCTATGAATACGTTGCCCGCGATTCAATACTGGCGGAACTCATTGAGATTGCAGATTCCGGTGCAGACCTGAACCAGATAAGCCAAGCACTAATTAAAATCGAAGCCAGTAGAAAGCGATTCTAGCCACTGGTGATAGAGAGAAAGGCAAACATGGCAACGAAACAGAAACCAGCGACTGATGCAGCAATACAGCAAGCAAGAGAAGAGCTGCGCAACGCCGGCGCGGCCTTCGTGGTATTCCAGTTTGATGATTGCTGGTATGAATTAGCCTATCCATTCCGAAAAGCCGCTAGGATATGCGGCGCACGGAAAAAGACTGGCGAAAGGTGCAGGAGCAAAGCCTTGCATCGTGGCGGCAAGTGTAAATTTCATGGTGGCTTATCTACTGGTGCAAAAACGCCTGAAGGTAAAGCAAGGGCGATTGCAGCAATGCGAGCGGGACAGGCGCGGTGGATAGCCGGAAAAACCAACAGGATGCAGTCATAACGCCTGCGCATGTTCGCGAGAGTTACATTAACCCGATAGTGACCTTTACCAGAAGCTACGTTATCGTGCCCCTCAAATCGGAATAAACACCGAGTCGTAACGCCCGCACACATACCCGCGAGGTTGAGTTGGAGTCATAACGCACACCCACGCCCGCATAGCGCAACTGAGTAATAAAGTGAATAGATCGTTATAAGGCCATCCATTAAATTTTTTTGCGCTACAGAAAAACACTATAATGGGCACATCAAGGAATGTCCTTGGGAACCCTTACATTACCGGGGGCATATATTCTGATTAAAGGATGCACCCCCTACGGCACAACACGGCATAAATCAGGGATGGATAATAATTTGTATGCGCGAGGGGTTTAACTGCCATAGGCGATCATTAACCCCCCTACCTATCCAGCCCCTAGCAGTTAACAATTGTTGGTAAAATTGTTGGTAAATACTTAAAACGAAAACTTACAATCCTCTAATTCATTGTCTTTCAGCAATCTGTTTGTAGTCTGTCGAGGACCAAATTCCAGTTTCATCTTTGCACCGCGGTAGTGGGTGTCCGTAACAAATCTGGCGGCCCACCTTACACATATTACGATGTACTGGCTGCACGTGGGGTGATGCTACCGCTGTTCGAAGTGGATGTTCGCGAAAGAAACCACGTTCTGCTGTTGATAGATACCTTACTGAGTGTGTTGGAGATTTGATAAGGCGTGCTCAAAAATCGCGCTTACAGAAACTGTGTGACACGTTTTTTCAAGTCACGATAAGCACACGTTCCGTCAGTGCGCACATCAATTCATAGCTGACAGTGCCCGCCGCATGTGCCACCTCCTCGATCGGCAAACCCTTTCCCCATAACACCACGCGGCTGCCTACAGCGGCAAGTGGTAGGGCACTCAAATCCACATACAGCATATCCATTGAAATGCGACCTACCGTTCGCGTGCGCTGACCATCTACCAATATCGGTGTGCCGTTAGGTGCATGGCGAGGGTATCCGTCGGCGTAGCCGCAGGCGACGATTCCGATACGCATGGCATGCTCGGCACGAAATAATGCGCCATAGCCAACCTCCTCGCCGACACGTAATAGTTGCGTGGCGATGAGGTGGCTGCTCAAAGTCATTACCGGCTGCAGCCCTAGTTGTTGCGCGCTGACTTCGGCGTAGGGTGATGCGCCATACAGCATGATGCCTGGGCGCACCCAATCACCATGTGTTTCTGGGTAGCGTAGTAACGCGGCAGAATTCGCCATCGAACGCGCTGAGCGATATGGAGCAGCGATTTCGTTGAACAAGGCAAGCGGCTCAGCCGTGCCTCGCGCCTCGTCTGCATTGGCAAAATGTGTCATCAGTGTGATATCGCACACGGCACGATGACGGCGCAATTGTTCCACGGCATGCGCCACGTGCTGTGGTGAAAAACCCAGGCGGTTCATGCCGCTGTTCACCTTGAGCCAGATGTCCAGAGTTCTGTCACCCGGATAATTATCCAGCAAGGCGATCTGGTCTGCGCTGTGGATCACACTGGTCAAGTCATATTCGGCTATGACGGGCAAGTCTTCCGCACCGAAAAATCCTTCCAGCAGCAAGATAGGTTGGCGGAAACCTGCGTCGCGCAATTTCACCGCGTCCTGGATATCCAGCAGCGCATAGCCATCGGTCGCCGCCAGAGCTTCAGCTGCACGTAGCAGCCCGTGCCCGTAACCATCCGCCTTGATGACAGACATGATGCGGGCGGATGTGGCTCGGCGCACCCTCTGGAGATTGCTCTCAAGCGCATCCATGTCTATGTGGGCTTGTATCGGACGTGGCATGAAAATCGGCTTACCGCAAGGATTTTTGACAGCGCGAATGATAGCAGGGGCAATGCTTTCATGATATAAATCGAACTGGTAAAAAAATTTCTGCTGAATGAATCTCGGTTTCTACATCATCCTCGCGGCTCAGTTTTTGTCCGCGCTCGCCGACAACGCACTGCTGTTTGCAGCGATTGCACTACTTAAAGACCTAAGCTCGCCAGCTTGGCACACGCCGGTATTGCAGCAGAGTTTCATCGTCTCTTATATCGTGCTGGCACCCTTCGTCGGCGCATTTGCCGACTCGTTACCCAAGGGGCGCGTGATGTTCATCAGCAACATCGTCAAGCTGATGGGATGTGTCGTCATGCTGATCGGCATCCATCCCCTGCTGGCGTACGGTCTGGTCGGTCTGGGGGCTGCGGCCTATTCACCTGCCAAATACGGCATCCTCACCGAATATCTACCTTCCAGCCAATTGGTCAAGGCGAACAGCTGGATGGAAGGCCTGACTGTCGCCGCCATCGTGCTCGGTGCGGTGATAGGCGGGGTGCTCATCAATCCAGACATCGTTACATCAATAATCCACGAGCTATCCCTGCCCTTTGCCATTACCGCTGCGGAACTGGCTATCGCCATCATCATCCTCATTTACATCGCCGCCGCAATTTTCAACCTGTACATCCCCCATGTCCCCATTGACCATAAAGCACCCAGTCGCGATCCGATCTTCCTGATCAAGAATTTTTTGCATTGTTTCGGGCTGCTATGGAAAGACCCGCTCGGACAAGTTTCGCTCGCTGTCACCACTTTATTCTGGGGAGCGGGAGCCACATTGCGCCTGCTGGTACTCAGCTGGGCAGCCATCGCGCTGAATTACGATATCAGCTCAGCCGCCAAACTCACCGCGTGGGTAGCTGTCGGCATCGCCATCGGTGCAGTGCTGGCGGCAAAATTTGTCAAGCTCGAACATTCGGTGAAAGTGCTGCCGGTCGGCATCGCAATGGGTTTAATGGTGCTGGTGATGATACCCATCACCAGCCCGCTGCTCGCTACGGTGTTGCTCGTCATCATCGGCGCAATGGGTGGCTACTTCGTGGTACCAATGAACGCTCTGCTGCAACATCGTGGCCACCTGTTGATGGGGGCGGGACGCTCGATTGCGGTGCAGAACTTCAACGAGAACCTGAGCATCTTCGCGATGCTGGGACTGTATGCCGTAATGGAAAAACTGGAATTCAGCATCTACCTCATCATTCTGGTGTTCGGCCTGCTACTGGCCGGCATCATGGCCGCGCTGTACAAGCGACATGGACATGACCAGGATCGTGGGCAGATGTAATGGGCACACGAACATCTTAGGTCAATCGAGACCTTGCAATTGCACCAACGCACTATCTCACAGCAGTGTTTCAAACTCCTCGATCAGAACAGGCTTACTGAATAGATAGCCCTGATAGGCCATGCAGCCGTGCTGCTTGAGGAAGGCCAGTTGTGCTTCGGTTTCCACCCCTTCGGCAATCACATTCAAGCGGAAATTCCGCGCCATATCGATAATAGTCTGCACCAATACTGCGTCGTTCGGATCCGTGGTGATGTCGCGGACAAAGCTCTGGTCGATCTTGAGTTGGTCGAGCGGCAGTATCTTCAAATAGGATAACGACGAATAGCCGGTGCCGAAATCGTCCATCGACAGCCCGACTCCCAAACCTTTGAGCGCATGCATGATTGCCACCGTGCCTTGAACATCATCCAGCACCACGCTTTCGGTCAACTCCAGCTTCAGGCGCGACGGATTGACGCGATGCTTGCGCAGCACCGCAGCAACCTGCCCGACGAAATCGGGCATCGCAAATTGTTGCGCGCTGACGTTGACTGCTATCGTCAGATCGCGCGTGCGTTCGTGTTGCTCCCATAATTTCAACTGCTGGCAGGCCGACTCCAGCACCCAATGGCCAATTTCAATGATCAACAGGGTCTCTTCGGCAAGCGGGATGAATTGCGCCGGCGAAACCATGCCGCGGGTCGGATGCGTCCAGCGCAGCAAAGCTTCGGCACCCAACGGACGATGTTCGTTATCTAGCTGAATCTGGTAATACAAGTGCAGTTGATGCAGCGCAACGGCACGGCGCAGATCCGCCTCCAGCGCGGCGCGGCCTTCTGCCTCATGCTGCATCACCGGATCAAAGAAGCATACCGTATTGCGCCCGGCTGTTTTGGCTTGATACATCGCCAGATCGGCATGTTTAAGCAGGGACTCCACCGATTCTGACCGCCCCCGATACAAACAAACGCCTATGCTGGGAGAGCTATGCTGTTCATGCCCTTCAAGGATGTAGGGTTGCACCAGCGAACCCCGTATCTTCTCGGCAATATGTGCAGCCTTTTGTGTAGCCTCTTCTGCGTCAGAGCTCACTTCTTCGATCAGCACCACGAATTCATCGCCACCCATTCGGGCGACGGTATCTATTTCCCGCACACAGGCCTTGATGCGTACTGCCACTTCGATCAGCAGTAGATCTCCATACCCATGCCCCAACGTATCGTTAAGCGTCTTGAACTTGTCCATGTCCAGGAATAACACCACCCCATAGTTGCCGCTGCGCTCGGATAAGACAAGTGCCATGCCGAAGCGATCCTGCAGCAAGCGCCTATTCGGCAATTTGGTCAATATGTCGTAATACGCCAGGCTGTAAATTTCTTCCTCGGCCGCTTTGCGTTCGGTCATGTCATACAGAACCACCAGGTGCTCACTCGACAGCCCCGCTCCAATAGATGCTGCACTCACCAAAACTGTTCTGACCATCCCATCTTTACATCTGATTATTAGTTCTAGCGATTTGAATGGCTCACCCGTGAATTTGGCCTGCTCCATCCCGACCTGCCATGTATCCTGCACCCCTTTGCGATAAACCGGATCTGGGTAAGCTTTGGGCCACCAGTCGGCCAGCGAGGGAATATCCTGCAAGGTATAACCAAAAGTCTGTATGAACGCCGGGTTCAGAAAAGTGATGTTGCCTTGTTCGTCGTTCAAGGCTTGGGGCACGGGAGATGCATCGATGATGGCGCGAAACTTACGCTCATTGGCCAGCGCCCTCCCTTCAGCCTGACTACGCTCGCTGAAGTAGGTCGCCAGCGCCATGCCGACCACGGACAAGATCATCATGTAAAACCAGTAATTAGTGAGTCCAGTCTCGGCGACATCATGATCGAAGTAGCCGATGCCTTGATAAGCCCCAAGCAGCCCCTGTGCCGCCGACACAAGCAACACCAGCATCGTGGCGCGCTTTCCGAACCGGGATGCCACCCATGTGACCAGCAGGAACATCCAATATCCCTTGGCGATCAAGCCCAGAGTCTCACCAAACCAGCCGAGAAAAACCACCTGACCAACCAGGAACGTCCCACCCAACAGCGCCAATACCTCACGCCAACGCAACAAATCATGCCTGTCGATCTTGTTGTGCCAGAACACCAAGATCAACGGCGTGATCAACACCACTCCGAGCATATCGCCCATCCACCAATGCAGGATATTCTCAAGATAAGCTGTCCTGTCGATGAATCCGGAAATGAGCAGCACGGTAGGGCCATTCACAGCTGCGACACTGCATGCCACGAACCCTGCCCAGAAGACCAACTTCATGTAGTCGCGCAGGGACTGAACCGATCGATCGAATTGGCCAGTGCGAGTAAGCAACCACGCACCCAACAACGCTTCCAGGGTATTGCCCATTGCAATCGGCGCGGCCTGTAGCCATGCATGGTTGATCAATCCATTGGCCAGAAATGCGCCTAGCAGCACACCGTATGCATAGCGCCTTCCACCGATCAAGAGCACGGCCAGTGCCAGTCCGCTGGGGGGCCAGACTACGCTCACCACCCCGTTGGGCGCGACATAGATCAGGAAAACAGCCGCCATCCCCACATACAGTCCCGCCAAGCCGAATATTTTCAGCAGGTCTATTATGTTGGACTGATTCATTGTTACGCCCAAGGGCACCCTCCGTGCATAGCTTCATAGTTACGCGCAACCGAGGCAAGCATACGGGGTAGTGGTTGCGGCATCAAACTTTCACAGCAAGCGTGGCGACCGCCAGGCGCAGATCCTGCCATGCTTTGGCCTTTTCTGAGGGGCTGCGCAGCAGATACGCGGGATGATAGGTAACGATCAGCGGAATACCGTTGCAATCATGCAGCGTGCCGCGTAACGAAGTTATCGTGGCGTCATTGCCCAGCAACGCGGTCGCGGCGGTCTTGCCCAGCGCCACGATCAATTTAGGCTGGATCAGTCCGATCTGGCGTTGCAAATAAGGCAAACACTGCGCGATTTCATCCGCTGCTGGAGCGCGATTGCTGGGCGGGCGGCATTTTACGACATTGGTGATATAAACATTGTTGCCGCGCTTGAGTTTGATCGCCGCCAGCATATTGTCGAGCAACTTGCCCGCCTGCCCCACGAACGGTTCGCCCAGCGCGTCCTCATCCGCACCCGGCCCCTCCCCGACGAACAGCCAGTCGGCTTTCTCGTCGCCCACGCCGAACACTGTTTGTGTGCATCCGGCACGCAGCCTGCATGCGGTGCAGCCGCGCACTTGCTGCTTGAGTTCGGGCCAGCTGGCCTTATCAAGCGCTGATATGACTGCGCCACCTGATGAATCAACATAAGTTGAAATTTTATCGTCAGCGATTGCCAATCTCACCTCCGCCTTGTTGGCCAGTGGGTCAACAGCCGCTACTGCGAACTGATGGATCACTGCTTGGGCGACTTCAGGCACGTGCGCTTCCGCCAAAACCGGCACAACTTGAGTACGCCGTACCCATTGCGGATACAGATTCAACTCGCGCAGCATCGCTTCACGCCTATCCATTTACCTTACCCATCAAATCGCACGCCATCACCAGTGCGTTTTCGCTGCCGTTCGAATTCTGATAATACCCGGAACGTACCCCTATCACGCTGAAACCTGTACTCAGATACATAGCGATCGCCGCGACGTTCGACGATCGTACTTCGAGAAACACGCGCTTCATATTTCTAGCGCGCGCTGTCTCCAGCATTTGATTCAGCATCCTTCGCCCCAACCCCTTGCGTTGCCATGTTGCCGCCACGCCGATGGTAAGCAGTTCTGCCTCGTCCACGGCTGGCATCAAGATTGCGTAACTTCTTACTTCACCGCCATCATCATCGACACGACATACATAGCCACTATTTAGCGCATCCATGAAATTGCCGTGCGTCCACGGGTAGACTTGCACCGCAAGTTCGATGTTCAGCACTGCATTCACATCCGCTTGCGTCATGCTGCGCATCATTGTGTCAATTTTGCGCTGGCCTGCTGTTCGCGCTCGCTGGTTTTTAGAGCCACTCTGTCACGTATATACAGTGGCAAGGCCGCTGCCGCATCCACACCATGCCCGAGTACAAATTGCGCTGCACCGAGAACGGCAATGGCTTCGGCCTGTGGTATTGCTCCGCCATCCACTCCTTGCAACTGATCGGCGTATCTTTCGCCCAACGCAGCACCATGCACTGCGAAACCGCTGCCGACACCAAACCATTCCTTACACGGCAGCATAGGGGCATCTTCAGGTTTGCACATACACGGCTCGACCACGGTGATCCATATCCCATCGCACTTTTCATATGCAGCAAGATAAAGCTCGCTCATGCGTGCATCCAATGCTGCAATCACCCGCGATTTTCCGGAAGCTTCGGCGAGAGCTAGCAGGGTACTCACACCTGTCACCGGCAGATTCGCACCGAGCGCCAAGCCCTGCGTCACGCCACAGGCGATACGCACACCGGTGAACGAACCCGGCCCCATGCCAAATGCAATGCCGTCAATGTGCACGAGCCTTACGCCCGCCTCGTGCAGCACCAGGTTCAACATTTCCATCAAGTTCTCCGAATGCTTTTGCCCGACCAACTCACTATGCCCGGTGACAACACCGTCCTGCCACAGTGCGACCGAGCAATACTCAGTCGAAGTTTCTAACGCCAATACACGCATCAGTTATCCGCCAACAACAAAACGACTGCCTGTGCTGCGATGCCTTCACCACGGCCACTGAAGCCCAACTGCTCAGTGGTAGTCGCCTTGACGTTAACAGCACCTTTTTCCATGTGCAGATCTGCAGCGATATTGGTCACCATGTGTGTGATATACGGTGTCATCTTGGGTGTCTGCGCGATGATGGTGGCATCCACATTGCCGACGCGAAAACCTTGTTCGCGCACCAGGTGCATCACTTCGCGCAGCAGGATGCGGCTGTCGATGTTTTTGAACTTGGCGTCGGCATCGGAGAAGTGCCGCCCGATGTCTCCCAGTGCCGCGGCACCCAACAGCGCGTCGCAGATCGAGTGCAGCAATACGTCCGCATCGGAATGCCCGAGCAGACCTTTGTCGTGAGCAATTTCCACGCCGCCGAGAATCAGCTTACGACCTTTCACCAACTGATGAACATCAAAACCTTGTCCTATTCGCATCGTTACTCCTCTCCACTATTGTCATTCCCTCCTGATGAAACTACTAGCCATTCGACTAAGCTGGCAAACAATTCCCACAAAGTCGCTAGTTGTGCTCGGAAATGAAAGCTATGCTTTTTCCTTCAGCAGCAATTCCGCCAGCAGCAAATCCTGTGGGTACGTCACTTTCAGATTGCTGGATTCGCATGCCACCAGTTTGGGCTGCAAGCCCAGCGCTTCAACTGCTGAAGCTTCGTCGGTAAAGTTCATGTTCTGCTGCAAAGCTTGCACTAACAGTCCGGCACGAAACATCTGAGGCGTTTGTGCCTGCCACAAATGTTCACGACTTTCTGTGCACAGGATACGATCATCGCCATCGCTAACACCACGCTTCAGTGTATCCGCTACCGGCACGGCAAGAATGCCGCCCACCGCATCGTCGCGCACTGCCGCGATCAGTTTGGCCAGATGTGCATGGGTCAGGCAGGGGCGCGCCGCATCGTGTACCAGCACCCAATCGTCCAGTTCGATCTCGGATGCCAGCAGGCCGTTCAGCACCGTCTCTGCACGCAGCTCACCACCACAAAACAAGGGCTGCAATTTATCGCCAAGGTGCGTCCAATCGTAGCGGTGAAACAGCGTGTCATCCGGAGCCAACACCACGAACACTGTGGCAATCTCGGTGCTTGCACACAGCGTATTCAGCGCATGCGCAATCATTGGCTGCCCGGCCAACGGTAGATATTGTTTGGGCAACTCGTGCCCCATGCGCACACCAAAACCAGCGGCAGGAACCAAGGCGTGGAATTCAGACATAGGCAAGATTGTAATTGAAAACGATAATTTATCGCTTCACTTATAATGCGCCCCCAATATATGCATCACACCTCGCTCTGTACCATGCTGTTTTCCGCTAAACATTCTCGCCCTCGCTACACCCAGTTGATAGGTTCATCCGACGCACTGGCGCTGGCGCAATATGCGACCAAGCCGCCCACGCATAGCAACGTCAGGCAATTCGTTGCCAGCCGAGGGCTGGACGGAATTGACACAGGGGGACGCCGCGGGGTACCCAGTGGCTCCGCCACTACCCTCGCGCAATCTCCGCTGATAGTAGTCACCGCCGATGCGCACGCTGCGCAGCGGCTGGTTGAGGAGATTCCTTACTTCGCACCTGACTTGCGTGTGCATCTGCTGCCAGATTGGGAAACGCTGCCTTACGATCACTTTTCGCCCCATCAGGATCTGATCTCCGAACGACTCGCCACGCTGCACCATGTGCGCAGCAGCTCGTGCGACGTGCTGGTAGTGCCGGTGACAACCGCGCTGTATCCGTTGCCGCCAGTGGAATTTCTGGCTGCCTTCACTTTTTTCCTCAAACGTGGCGAAAAGCTGGACCTCAACAAACTGCGCGAGCAGATGACTTTAGCCGGGTACAGCCATGTGCAACAAGTGCTGTCTCCCGGAGAATACTGTGTGCGCGGTGGCATCATCGATCTGTTCGCGATGGGCAGCGTGCTGCCCTACCGCATCGACCTGTTCGACGACGAGATCGAGACCATCGCCACTTTCGACGTAGACACGCAGCGCACGTTGTATCCGGTGCCGGAGATCCGCTTGCTGCCGGCGCGCGAATTCCCGCTGGACGATGCCGGCCAGTCGCGCTTCCGACAGAGTTTCCGCGACCGTTTCGAAGGCGATCCGTCCCGGTCGCACATCTACAAGAACGTGAGCAAGGGCAATGCCCCGGCTGGCATCGAGTATTACTTGCCGCTGTTCTTCGACCAGACCGCGACACTGTTCGATTACCTGCCCAAGCAGGCCACACTATGCCTGCATCACCAGGTGGACGAGGCCATCGCCACGTTCACTAAGGATGCCGCGTCGCGCTACAAGCTGTTGCGCGGCGATCCGCAGCGCCCGTTGCTGGAACCTCATGAGTTGTTCCTCAATGCAGAGCAGTTCTACATCCGCGCGAAAGAGTTTGCGCGGATGGACATCGTCTCTGGTGAAAGTGGCGCGACACTCACGCCCTGCCCCACCGCTGCCATCCCCGACATCGCAGTGAACCGCCGCGCCGAAGTTCCCACTCAGGCGTTCCAGAATTTTCTGCAAACTTATCCGGGACGCGTGCTGCTGCTCGTCGACAGCCTCGGGCGGCGCGAAATCATCTCGGGTTATCTGCTCGAGTACGGCCTTGCCCCAGTGGTGTGCGAGAACTTTGCAGCCTTCATTGAAGACCACGAAAAATTCATGCTCGCCGTCGGTACTGTTCAAAGCGGGTTCAAACTGCTGGAGGACAATCTCGCCATCGTCACCGAGACTGAACTCTACGCCGCGCAACCACGCAGCCGCGCCGCGCGCGCCGCGAAGAAGAGCAATGTGGAAAGCATGCTGCGCGACCTCTCCGAACTTAAAGTCGGCGATCCGGTAGTGCATGAGCAACATGGCATCGCGCGCTATCAGGGCCTGGTCAATCTCGACCTCGGCGAAGGCGAGAACGAATTTTTGCTGCTGGAATATGCGGGCGCCGACAAACTCTACGTGCCAGTGGCGCAATTGCACGTCATCAGCCGCTACAGTGGCGGCGCGCCGGAAGCCGCGCCGTTGCACAAGCTGGGCAGCGGCGCATGGGACAAGGCGAAACGCCGCGCGATGAAGCAGGTGCGCGATACCGCCGCCGAGTTGCTGAATCTTTACGCGCAACGCGCCTTGCGTCAGGGCCATGCGTTCAAGCTGACAGCACACGATTACGAGGCATTCGCCGCCGGTTTCGGTTTCGAGGAGACGCCGGATCAGGCTGCCACGATAGCAGCGGTGATCGCCGATCTGCAATCCGGCAAACCGATGGATAGACTGGTATGCGGAGATGTCGGCTTCGGCAAGACCGAAGTTGCGTTGCGCGCAGCATTCGTCGCAGCGATGGACGGCAAGCAGGTCGCGGTGCTGGTGCCCACCACGCTGCTCGCCGAGCAGCATTTCCAGAACTTCAGCAACCGCTTCGCCGACCTGCCGGTGAAGATCGCCGAGCTGTCGCGTTTCCGTTCCGCCAAGGAACAGACGCAGGCGCTGAAGGATATGGCCGACGGCAAGCTCGACATCATCATCGGCACACACAAGTTGATCCAGAAGGGCGTGAAGTTCCACAATCTCGGCCTGGTGATCATCGATGAGGAGCACCGCTTCGGCGTGCAGCAGAAGGAACGACTGAAAGCGTTAAGAGCTGAAGTGGATGTGCTGACGCTCACCGCCACGCCGATTCCGCGCACGCTGGCGATGTCACTGGAAGGGCTGCGCGATTTTTCCATCATCGCCACTGCGCCGCAACGTCGCTTGTCGATCAAGACCTTCGTCGCGCAGGCCAGCGACGGCATCATCCGCGAGGCAGTGCTGCGCGAGCTGAAGCGAGGCGGACAGGTGTATTTCCTGTACAACGAGGTGGATACCATCGCCAACATGGCGGAAAAACTGACCATGCTGCTGCCGGAAGCGCGCATCCGGATAGCGCACGGACAGATGAACGAGCGCGAGCTGGAAGCGGTGATGCGCGACTTCTACCAGCAGCGTTTCAACATGCTGCTTTGCACCACGATCATCGAGACCGGCATAGACATACCCACCGTCAACACTATCCTGATGAACCGCGCTGACCGATTCGGTTTGGCACAGTTGCACCAGCTGCGCGGTCGCGTCGGGCGTTCGCACCATCAGGCCTATGCCTATCTGCTGGTGGAAACCGAAGCGTTGACCGCACAGGCGAAGAAGCGTCTCGACGCGATCCAGGCGATGGAACAGCTTGGCAGCGGCTTTTATCTGGCGATGCACGATCTGGAGATACGCGGCGCGGGCGAGGTGCTGGGCGAATCGCAAAGCGGCGAGATGCAGGAGATCGGCTTCAGCCTGTACAACGACATGCTGAATGCGGCGATCACTTCGCTGCGCCAAGGTAAAGAACCGGACATGGCGCATCCGCTCGGAGTCACCACCGAGATCAACCTGCACATGCCGGCGCTATTGCCCAACGATTATTGCGGCGACATCCACCAGCGTCTGATCATCTACAAACGATTGGCGAATTGCACCACGCTGGAAGAACTGGACGAGATGCATCAGGAATTGATCGACCGCTTCGGCCTGCTGCCGGAACCCGCGCAGATACTGCTGGACAGCCACCGCCTGCGCATCCTCGCCAAGCCGCTCGGCATCAGCAAGGTGGATGCGTCGAGCGAGTCCATCGTGATCCAGTTCGTACCCAACCCGCCTATCGACCCGATGAAGATTATCACCCTGATCCAAAGCAAGCGGCACATCAAAATGGCGGGACAGGACAAGCTGCGGATTGAATTAAAATACGGTGACCTACACCAGCGGGTACTAGCGATCAGGAATTTTCTTAGCGAATTAAAATGAATCTTGCGGAATAACCGGCATTTTTAATCGCCAATCTTTACGATGCATGCGTATCTCGCTTCCCAGCTAAATTTTGCCAATCGCTTCACATTAAAGATTTTCGCCAGCATCTTGAAATAAGATGTTATATTCCCGCTGAAATCGTAGCTGTCTGAAACTGTGACGCGCGGGGAAATCGGGCTTGAAATTTCGCTTATCATTGATCAGTGCCTTACTAGCGGTGTGGATTTCCACATCCGCTCAAGCGGAGACTATCGTACTGGCGGTACCCGGCCCGGGTAATTTGGCATTTTTACCGGTCTACCTCGCCAAGGCCATCGCAGCCGACCAAGACGAAGGGATCAACCTCAAGCTGCGCTATTTTAGCGGCGGCCCTTTGGCCATGCGCGACCTGGTGACCAATAACAGCGATTTCATGGTGATCGGGCTGCCCGCTATTGCCGAGGCGCGCGCCGATGGCATGCCGGTGGTCGCTATCGGCCAACTCAGTCAGTCAGCGATGTTCGTCTTCCTGTTGCGAAGTGATCTCAATGGCGAAGTGACTTCCATCGCAAAACTCAAGGGGCATCGTATAGGAACACCCACCGGCACCGCCGAGCATCGCACCATGGGACAAATGATCGCTGAACACCTCCTCAGACTAGAAGGCATAAATTCCGGCGACGTACAGTTCATTCCGACCGGACTGAATCGAGAATCGCAAAGCGCCGCATTATCCAGCGGCACCGTGGACGCCATCATGGCAGATGAACCTTTCGCTTCCGAGCTGGCTGCAGAAGGCAAGGTTGTTATCCTGGCAGACATGTACTCTCCCCAGCAAAGCAAAAAATTACTCGGTAGTACCATCGTACGAGCAGCATTGGCAACACGCGAAGATGTATACGTCCGACATCCGGAAACTGTAAATAAAATCATGCGGATGTTTGACCGTTCCCTGCAATGGATCGCCAGACATTCGCCACAGGAATTGACAGATATACTGGCCGATCAGCCCGGCTTTATTCCTGAGCAGCGCAAGCTGCTGACCGACATCCTGCAACGCAACCGTGGCATGTTTCCAAGCCAGATCACATGGGATACCCAGGCAGTGGCAACGACCGAACAATTCTTCCATCGCAATGCATCCACACAGGCGGAAGCGCATCTGCCATTTTCAGACTTTATCCGCAACTCTCCCGGCGATTAAATCATTTTGTTACAAAATATATCCAACAACAAACATTCCACGCTGCGACAAACATTCAGTCGTAGATTGCTGTTATTACTGGGTTTGTTCTCTGTAGTAATGAGCGCCATCATCGTGCTGGCTTACCTGAATCAAACTGATCGATCTAGCAGAGACGCATTGCAAACTGAACGTTCCCATTTAATCCAGAACATCCAATCTCTGCATCAAATCTGGGCTATTGATGCAGATAATATGCTCGACGTCATCGAATGGTCCGGCTTGCTTAATTTGAATGAACCTGCACGCAAGGTGGCGTTGCAGGCATTTTTTACTGCCCAGACAGACAGCATGGAATTTGAAGGCATCGTGATCACCGATACAGTGAGCGGCAGACCAGTGTTCGGTTATTGGACCAACTCCGAAGCACCAGATTTTCAGGAAGCAGTAAAAAACAACACGACACTCTGGGTTGACGATCGGAACTTATCCCTGTACTCGAAAATTCAAAAACTATCACCTGGTCTGGGTCGCAACTATAGAGTTATCTTTTTCAAGGCGTGGGACAGCGCGATGCTGCTCCGCCTGAGCACTCCTGACATGATCACCTATGTTTCGCTTGGCACCCAGACTCTGCTGAGTTCCGCAGGCAATCTGGGCATGGAATCGTCACTCCCCAACGGAGAGTATTCCGTTCGGGTTCTGAATGGCATCAAATATCAGGAAAACAGCTTCAGCCTGAATGAGATATTCATGCAGGATAGCGACCTCAAAAAATTGAGGATGACAGTACGTTCCCGGATAAAAAATACTTTCTCGATACCATGGGTGCTGGCAGCATCCACAGGGATCACGTTACTATTTGGCATATTACTGTTTCTGGTTTTCGGACGCTGGCTCAGGCGCCTCGGAGCAAGGCTGGATGCGCTAGCCCATGCAGCACTGCACTTTCAACAGGATTCTGGAAAGGGGTTCACAGCGGGTACACGTCGCTTGCTACAACTTGTTGACACCGAAAGAGACGACCAGGTCAGCGTGGTCGCACATGAGTTGTCCTCCTTGATGGAAGGTGCCGCACAGCGCGATGAAGAGCAACGTGCTTATCTGCAAACACTCGATTTGCTGCAGGATGCGGTGATCGAATTCACCCCAGAAGGACGTTTGCTACGTGCCACTGACGCATGGAAAACCATGACTGGCGCGGATGATTTCAGCACCAACAGCCTGATCAATTGTGCTCATCCCGAAGACAGCAACGGACTGATGGAGCAGATCAGCGCGCTGATCCATAACCAGAAGAAACAGGTCAACATCCGCTTCAGGATACACCGCCAAAGTGACCTCAACGCACACTTCTGGGTCGAAGGGCGCTTTGCCCCCGTCATCCATGATGGCAAGATCATCAGCATCCGTGGCGTGGTACGCGACATCACCAGCACCTATCAGCAGGAGCGCCAGATCAGCCACATGGCGCTGCATGACGCATTGACCGATCTGCCCAATCGTGTGTTACTTGAAGATCGCATGGAAGTGGCGATTGGCCGCGCGGCACGCAACAACCTGCGCGTGGCACTGGGTTTCATCGACCTCGACCACTTCAAACAGGTGAACGATAACTTCGGCCACAAACTCGGCGATCGCATGCTCAAGGCAGTTACGCATAGGCTGCAAACAGCATTGCGTGAGACCGACACTTTGTCGCGCTGGGGCGGCGACGAATTTGTGGTGCTCTGCCCAGACCTGGGAAACCTGGAAGATGCCAGAGATATCACGAAAAAGCTGTCTTTATTGTCACGCGAACACATCACGATCGATGGCACGGATTTCCCGTTCACTTTCAGCGCAGGTTTCGCGGTGTATCCGGATGATGCAAACAATAGCGAAATGCTGCTGGCTCAATCGGATCGCGCGATGTTCTATGCCAAAGCACAAGGACGCAACAACATCCAGTTCTTTAATGCAATCGCCGGCAAAGAAACGGGCCGGCAGTCGTTCTATATCCAAAGCCGTTTGATGCAAGCCGTAAATAGCAACCAGATCCAGTGCTGGTTACAATCCTTGATGTCGGCACGGACCGGAGCTGTGATAGGAGCTGAAGCGTTGGCTCGCTGGTATGAGCCCGAACAAGGCTGGATACCCCCGTCGGTGTTCATCCCTATGGCGGAAAGCCTGGGCTTGATCGACAAGGTCGGACAAACGGTGTGGCAACAGGCTTTGCATGCGCTGACCCTATTGCCCGACCATCATCGATTATCGGTTAACCTTTCGAAACGGCAACTGTTTTCGGGCACCCTCGTCCGGCAACTCCTGGATGACTTGGGGCATACCAACATCGAACCGAGGCGCGTCATGCTGGAGATCACCGAAAGTATCGCGCTTTCCGAGGTCTCTTTTTCACGTGAACGGATTGCCGAGCTTGATGCCAATGGCTTTGGTATCTCGATCGACGATTTCGGCGTGGGCTATTCCTCCTTGTCACAACTACACGAGATTCCCGCCGATGAACTCAAGCTGGATATTTCTTTCGTAAAACGCGTCCACAACAAGGCTGGCCTGAGCATGATCAGTGCGATCATTTCCATCGCCAAGTCGCTCCAACTGGAATGCGTAGCTGAAGGCGTCGAGGATGAACCCACCGCTGAATTGCTTAGCTCCATAGGGGTGGAAATATTGCAGGGCTATTACTTCGCCAAACCCATGCCCATAAATGAATATCTGAGCTGGCTGGCGACTCGAACCACCGAGCTAGAGCAAATATGACAGGGCTATATTGACACTTAATAGCATCTCCCCCATGTAATAAGCGTTATTTCAGCACCCCATTTTGGGGTCGTTACACTTTAGTGCATCAACCATCCAACGGCATTAAACCGGTGTCTCAGTCAGGAAATGAATTAAAATACGGCGCCATCGCCGGGTGTGGGCTTGCCGGCAACCTCCGTATTATTCAATGCCCTTATGAACCTGATCATCCAAGCCCTCCATGCCATCCCTGAAGTGCAGCTGAACCATCTCGCCAGCCTGGCGAGATGCACTCAGCCCAAACAGATAGCGACTCACGCCTACTGTTTTACCGGTGCGAAAAAAAATGCCGCGATCGCACCTTACTGTCTGGCGAACCAGTTCGACCACGGTTTCGTATCAAGCGGCCTCTCACTGAAAGACTTCGGGCTGGTGGTAATGGACATGGATTCGACGCTTATCGCCATCGAATGTATCGACGAGATCGCTGACATGCAGGGGCTGAAGCTGCAAGTCGCGTCTATCACCCAAGCGGCAATGCGCGGCGAGATCGAATTTGCCGAAAGCCTGAGATTACGTGTTGCACTGTTGACGGGGTTGGATGAACACGCTTTGCAACGCGTATACGATGAACGCTTGCGACTTTCGCCTGGCGCGGAGTCCATGCTTGAGGCACTGAAGGTATACGGCATCAAAACGCTGCTGGTGTCAGGCGGCTTCGAGTTCTTTACCGAACGTCTCAAAGCCAGATTGGGACTGGACTACACCCGAGCCAACACGCTTGATATCGTTAACGGCAAGATCACCGGCAATGTGCGGGGCAACATAATCGACGCGCAAAGCAAGGCCGACTTGCTGGTGAAGATACGCGAGGAATTGAATCTCAAGCCCGAGCAGGTCATCGCCATGGGTGACGGTGCAAACGATTTGAAGATGATGGCACAGGCCGGCATCAGCATCGCCTACCATGCAAAGCCGATCGTGCGGGATCAAGCCAGCTACGCGCTGAATTTTGTTGGATTGGATGGGCTGGTGAATCTGCTAAGCAATAACAACTGATTCAAGAAATCAGCCCGGGATGATTCCAAGCAAAGCGGATGATTTTCCCAATCCGTTATAATGGCGTCGACGTCACTTAATATTTGAAAGATGTCCATGAGCGACAAAATCCACAGCGCTGATCTAAATACAGCTGCCAAGACCGTGGCGAACCTATTAAAAGGATTATCGCCGGGTAGCGGGCAATCCTGCAGCAAAGGCACAGCAGCAATGACACAGGAAATCAGCACCGAAGTATTGCTGGAAAAATACGCCGAGCCCGGCGAACACTCGGTCGAGGATGTGCGCCGCCGCGTGGCGCGCGGTTTGGCTCAGGCAGAAAAACCGGAACAGCGCGCCCATTGGGAAGAGGCGTTCTTCCTCGCGCAGGAGAACGGTTTCGTGCCGGCCGGCCGCATCAACTCGGCAGCCGGATTGAAGAACCAGGCAACCTTGATCAACTGTTTCGTGCAACCGGTGGGTGATTCGATCTCCGGTATCAGCGACGGCAAACCCGGCATCTACGATGCGCTGCAGCAGGCCGCCGAAACCATGCGGCGCGGCGGCGGTGTCGGCTACGATTTTTCGTCTATCCGCCCCGAGGGCGCCCAGGTCAAGGGCACCAATTCCCGTGCCAGCGGGCCGCTCTCCTACATGCGCGTGTTCGACCGCTCCTGCGAGACCGTGGAATCGGCCGGTGCGCGGCGCGGTGCGCAGATGGGCGTATTGCGCTGCGACCATCCGGATATCGAGCGCTTCATCCACGCCAAGGACCAGGGCGACCTGAAAAATTTCAACATCTCGGTCGGCGTGACCGATGCCTTGATGCTCGCGCTGGAAAACAATCAGCCGTTCGAGCTGGTGCACAAAGCAGAACCTTCCGCCGCACTCAAGGAGCAAGGCGCGGCCCGACGCGCCGACGGCAAGTGGGTATATCGCAAAGTGCAGGCCGCCGATCTGTGGAAGCAGATCATGGAGAGCACCTATGACCACGCCGAACCGGGTGTGCTGTTCATCGACCTGATGAACCGTGACAACAACCTGTCTTACTGCGAGGAGATCGAAGCTACGAATCCTTGTGCTGAGCAACCCCTCCCCCCCTACGGCTGCTGCTGCCTGGGCTCTATCGACCTGACGCGCATGGTGAAGGACCCGTTCTCGGCGCAGGCAAGTTTCGACCACGAACCGTTCAAGCAAATGGTGCGCGTAGCGGTGCGCATGCTGGACAACGTGCTGGATGTCACCGCATGGCCGCTGCCGGAACAGCTACTGGAAGCGCAGAACAAGCGGCGCGTCGGACTCGGCTTTACCGGGCTGGGTGACACGCTGGTGATGCTGGGCTTGCGCTATGACACCGACGAGGCGCGCGCGTTTGCCGCCAACATCACGCGCATCATGCGCGACGAGTCGTATCTCGCCTCTGTGGATCTGGCCATCGAACGCGGCGCGTTCCCGTTGCTGGATGCGAATCAATATCTGGCCGCACCGCGCTTCGCCTCGCGCCTGCCCGATCAGATCAAGGACAAGATACGCACGCATGGCATCCGCAACAGCCACCTGTTGTCGATCGCGCCGACCGGCACCATCTCGCTCGCGTTCGCCGACAACGCCTCGAACGGCATCGAGCCTGCCTTCTCGTGGTTCTACACGCGCAAGAAACGCATGGCCGAGGGCGGCACCAAGGATTACGCGGTGGAAGATCACGCCTGGCGTTTGTATAAGCACATGGGCGGCGACATGAACAAGCTCCCGCCCGCGTTCGTCACCGCGCTGGAGATCTCCGCGCTCGATCACATGAAGATGGTGGCAGCCGTCGCGCCGTTCATCGACACCTCGATCAGCAAGACCGTCAACGTGCCCGCCGACTATCCCTATGAGGATTTCAAGGGTCTCTACACCGCAGCGTGGAAAGCCGGACTGAAAGGCCTGGCCACGTATCGTCCGAACAATGTGCTGGGCTCGGTGTTGTCGGTCACGCCTGAAATCAAGCAGGCAAAAACAGAAATAGCCGAAGAACAACCGCAGGATTTCATATTCGAGCAGGACCGGCGCATCGTGCTGGAAGCGACACCGAAACCCGCGCTCGCCTCATTGCGCTGGCCGGGCCGCCCGGAATTGCCGAATGGCAGCGAGGGCTGGGTCTCCCAGGTGGTGAAGCATCCGCTCGGCAGTTTCGTGATCTTCGTTTCGCACACCACCAACGGCCGCAATCATCCGTTCGAAGTCTGGGTGAACGGCTCGGAGCAGCCGCGCGGACTCGGTGCGCTGGCCAAATCGCTGTCGATGGACATGCGCACACAGGATGCGGTTTGGGTAAGGATGAAGCTCGAGATGCTGATGAAGACCGCCGGCGACGACGCCTTCGACATGCCGGTGCCGCCTGACGGCGAAGTGAAGCGCATGCCGAGCCTGGTGGCGGCGTTTGCATACT
>JBAQWL010000120.1:0-6030 GCA_049298895.1 Gallionella sp. | reverse complement strand
GCCACAGGCGGGCTTCACCGCCACGCTCCACACCCAGCCAAGCTTCGATACGCAAGGCCATCTCGGGCGAGATAGCGGCGCGGCCATTCAGCACGCGGGAAAGCGACACACGCGCCACGCCCAATTGTTGTGCAGCTTCGGTTACGGACAGCCCAAGCGCGGGCAATACGTCGTCGCGCAGGGTCAGTCCGGGATGAGGGGGGTTGTGCATTTGCGCCATGGAAGATTCTCCTTGAGCATATGTAGATATTGACATGAAGACTGTAGCTGGTTCTGTCAGGAAGAGTGCATTTCCTCGCGAATCGTTTCGCGCACCACATCGGCCAGAGACAAACCCAGCGCATATTGCTTCAACGCCTCATTCATCATGGTCTGATAACTGCCGCCGCCGGACTCGGCGCGCGCCTTGAACACTGCCAGCACCGAATTATCCACACGCATCGTGATGCGCGTCTTGCCTGCCATTTCGGCTTGCAGCTTGGCCAGATGGGCCACATCCTTGGCGCGTTTGGCACCCGCAAAATCATAATCCTTGCGCATAATATTTCACCTCTTTTTTCGTGGCCTTGCGCGCCGAAATCAAACGAATCGATTCTTCATCGCGCAAGGTGTAACACACCGTCAACAACCGCCCCGCATGGCTCATCCCCAACAACACCAATCGCACTTCACCGCCTGCATCCGGATCATCGCGCACCAACGCCAACGGATCCAGTAAACAACTCGCCGCTTCATCGAACGGCACGCCATGTTTCTTCAAGTTACCGGCAGCCTTCTTCGGATCGAACTCGATTTTCATATGAACATAGTATGTACAAAAGTATGCACTGTCAATGGCCACATAAAACCGTGTATTCTCGCCCCCCACGCCTGAAAATCCACACTTATCGGGTGGATTCCCTCCCGGATCACACCGTTAATATAGTCCGAACGGACTATATGCGAAGATAAACTTCACCTGTATTTTCCGCGCCACACAATCAATTCACCAACCGATCCAGGCAAATAGAACCATGAGCAAAACCTTATCCGCAGAAAATCAAGCAACCCAGCCCCCGAAA
Source organism: Gallionella sp. (assembly GCA_049298895.1). Taxonomy (GTDB): domain Bacteria; phylum Pseudomonadota; class Gammaproteobacteria; order Burkholderiales; family Gallionellaceae; genus Gallionella. The sequence continues at coordinate 4,969 of JBAQWL010000120.1, read as the reverse complement.
AACAAAGTAAACGGGCAAACCAAACCCAACGGACAAGCACAACCCGGTCGCGTCATCAGCGACCCCAATGAAGTCGCGCAACTGGTGATGATGCGCATCGACCACGTCAATTCCAAAAAGGGCGAACTCACCATCGCCGTGAAAGCGCTGGCCGACACCGCCAAGCAACTGGTCAGCGTGTATGCCAACCAGCAGGCCCAAATTGCAAAGCTGGCCAAACGTGTGGATGAGTTGGAGAAGGCGAAGGGGTAAGCAGGTAAGCCGAATAGCGGATGCTCGCAAATCTGGATTTACAGAGGTAGCACCAGTGCTGTTGTGCTAGAATGCGCGCCCTTTTGATTCTAGGTTGTTCCAATGTCCCGCCAACTCCGCAATATCGCCATCATCGCCCACGTTGACCACGGCAAGACCACTCTGGTGGACAAGCTGCTCAGTCAGGCCGGTTCTTTTGCTTCCTATAAACATATCGCCGAGCGCGTGATGGATAGCAACGATCTGGAAAGAGAGCGCGGCATAACCATTCTGGCGAAGAACTGCGCGGTGGATTATGAAGGCGTGCATATCAATATCGTGGACACACCCGGTCACGCCGACTTCGGCGGCGAAGTGGAGCGCGTGTTGGGTATGGTGGACGGTGTGTTGTTGCTGGTGGACGCGGTCGAAGGCCCGATGCCGCAAACGCGTTTCGTCACCAAGAAGGCACTTGCCCTCGGTCTGCGTCCCATCGTGGTGATCAACAAGGTGGATCGCGACGGAGCCCGTCCCGATTGGGTGATAAACAAAACTTTTGATCTGTTCGACAAGCTCGGCGCGACCGAAGAACAGCTCGATTTTCCGGTGGTGTATGCCTCGGCGCTGAACGGTTACGCCACGCTGGATCTGGCCAAGCCCAGCACGGACATGCGCCCGCTGTTCGATGCGGTGCTCAAGCACGTTCCGGCGCCGGATACCGATGTGGACGCGCCGCTGCAATTGCAGATCTCCGCGCTGGATTATTCCAGCTTCGTGGGCCGCATCGGTGTGGGTCGCGTGCGCCGCGGTCGCGTCAAGCCCGGCCAGGAAGTGATGGTGATGAGTGGCGATAAAACCCCGAAACGCGCACGCATCAACCAGGTACTCGGCTTTCGCGGCATCGAGCGCGTGCCGCTGGAAGAAGCGCTTGCCGGCGACATCGTGCTGATCAACGGCATAGATGAAATCGGTATCGGCGTAACGCTGGCCGACGTGAATAAGCCGGAAGCCTTGCCGATGCCCAAGGTGGATGAGCCGACACTGACCATGAACTTGATGGTGAATACCTCGCCATTGTGCGGCCAGGAAGGCAAGCTCATTACCAGTCGCCAGATTCGTGATCGCCTGACCAAGGAGTTGCTGGTGAATGTGGCGTTGCGTGTCGAAGAAACAGACAACACCGACGTGTTCCTGCTGGCCGGACGCGGCGAATTGCATCTGACCATTCTGCTGGAAAACATGCGCCGGGAAGGCTTTGAAATGGGCGTGGGTAAACCGCGCGTGGTGTACCGCGAGATCAACGGCGAAAAGTGCGAGCCTTTCGAGGTGCTGACCGTGGACGTGGAAGACACCAACCAGGGCGCGGTGATGGAAGAGCTGGGCCGCCGGCGCGGCGACTTGCAGGATATGCAGCCGGACGGGCATGGCCGCGTGCGTCTGGAATACCGCATTCCGGCGCGCGGCTTGATCGGCTTCCAATCCGAATTCATGACCATGACACGCGGCACCGGTATCATGGCGCACGTGTTCGATGATTACGCGCCGGTCAAGGCCGAGATGCCCGGCCGGCGCAACGGGGTGTTGATTTCGGCTGAGAGTGGCGAGGCTGTGGCTTACGCGTTGTGGAAACTGGAAGATCGCGGCCGCATGATTGTTGTGCCTGGCGATAAGTTGTACGAAGGCATGATCATCGGCATACACAGCCGCGACAACGATCTGATCGTCAATCCGATCAAGGGCAAGCAACTTACTAACGTGCGCGCCTCCGGCACGGATGAAGCGGTGCGTTTGACGCCGCCGGTGCGCTTGACGCTGGAATCAGCGGTGGAGTTTATTGACGATGATGAATTGGTTGAAATCACGCCACTATCGATCCGTGTCCGTAAACGTTATTTGACGGAAATCGAACGCAAGCGCGCGTCACGAACTTAATTTCACGATGTTTTAGTGCGGCTACAGGGGTGCTCAGGCACCCCTTTTTATTTGGCTTGTCGGATTGGTTTATACTGATATGTAGTTATTTAGGAACCAAAGCTCATGGAGCCGTTAATCAACATCTTGTTTCCGCTTTTCATTGGACTGCTGATTGGCGTGGTCGCGACTTGGTTAATTCTGCGTGAACGCATTTCATCCGCAGTGGAAAAGGCAAACGGTGAGCGCCAAGTCGAGATCGCTCGTCTCAATGAGAGATTGAGCAGCAAAGTCGCTGAACTGGCAGCCACTCTGGAATCAGAACGCTCCAGAGATGAGCTACTTACCAATCGCTTCAAGGCCCTGGCCAGCGAAATCCTCGAAGATAAATCCCAGCGATTTACAGCGCAGAACCAGACCAATCTCAACCAGTTGCTGGAACCGCTCAAGGTCAAGATCACCGAATTCCAAGGCAAAGTTCAGGAGGTTTATGTCCAGGAGGGTAAAGACCGTTCTGCATTGGCCGAGCAGGTAAAACAACTGATGGCTCTCAACAACCAGCTATCAAAAGATGCACACAACCTTACCAGTGCGCTTAAAGGCCAGGCCAAGACGCAGGGCAATTGGGGCGAGTTCATACTGGAGCGGGTGCTGGAGGCTTCCGGTTTGCGCAAGGGCCATGAATACGATGTGCAGGAAAGCCATACGCGCGCGGACGGCTCACGGGCGCAGCCGGATGTGGTGGTGCACATGCCGGAAGACCGGCATCTGATCGTCGATGCCAAAGTTTCGCTCAAGGCTTATGAGGAATACGCCAACACGGAAACCGATCATCAGCGCGAGGCCGCGATGAAACATCACCTTGATTCTGTGCGCGGCCACATCAAGGATCTGTCCGGGAAAAATTACCAGCAGCTTTACGGCCTGAAGTCGCTCGATTTCGTGCTGATGTTCGTTCCTGTAGAGCCCGCTTTCATGCTGGCCATCGCGCATGACAGCGATCTATGGCAGGACGCATGGAGGAAGAATGTGTTGCTGGTCAGCCCCAGTACCTTGCTGTTTGTGCTGCGCACCGTTGCGCATCTTTGGCGGCAGGAGCAGCAAAATCGCAATGCTCAGGAGATCGCCAACCGGGGTGCGGAGTTGTACGACAAACTGGTCGGTTTTGTGGAAGACCTGGACAGCTTGGGTGCTAAGCTGCAGCAGGCACAGAGAGCTTATGACGGGGCGTACAACAAGTTTACCGGTGGCAAAGGCAATGTGATTCGTCAGGCTGAAATGTTGAAAGAGCTGGGCGTAAAACCCGCCAAACACTTGCCACAAAACCTGGTTGCTTCGGCGTTGGATGAGCCACTCGCTGCCAACATCAGCAAAGCCAATGAGGAAGCCGGGTAAATCGAGATTTACAGCCGCAAGATCCGCGGCCATTTCGCCAAGATAGCAGCAGCATAAATGCAGGAAGATTCAGCTGGTGACATAACTCAGCACAAGCTACAACAGCATAATTTTCAAAAAAATTTCCCCTCAGATTAAAATATTCAGGCAAAATCTGAGTGCAAGCAGTCCTAGCATCACCATCGACCATCGCGGAATTAAATCATGTCTTATATTTTTTTGATCGCCACATTAGGGAAGCAAGCATGACGAAGCGCACTATTCGTGCAGTGCTGTCAGCTGCGCTGTTGGGTATGTCTGTAGCGGCATCAGTCTTCAGTACCGCCAGCTTAGCGGCGGATGCTGCTACAGCAGCTCCGGATACAGGCAATCGTGCAGCGACCCTGAGTGCTGCCAGCGTAATATTGAAAGAAACCAATGCGTCCTTGAGAACGACAGGTAAACTGAGTATCAAAGATGTTGATAGCCCTGAGACTTTCGAGGAGCAAAGTAATGTCGCCGGTAAGACCGGCACCTTCAGCATCGACAGGGCTGGTCGATGGACCTATGTTGCGAACAGTGCGTTTGACGATCTCAACGTCGGTCAGAGCGTCAGCGACAAGTTCACGGTGGCCAGTGCAGATGGCACTACAACCTTGGTAAGCATCACTATCAACGGGACAAACGACGCAGCCATCCTGAGCAAAGCTGCAGTCGAACTGGATGAAACCAATGAACCGCTGACCACCAGTGGCACGTTGAGCATCAGCGATGTGGATAGCCCTGAGACTTTCGAGGAGCAAAGCAATATTGCCGGTACGAACGGTACTTTCAGTATCAACTCGGATGGCGCATGGAGCTATATGGCTAACTCTGCTTTTGACGAACTGAAGGCGGGGAAGAGCGTCAAAGATAGCTTCACGGTGGTCAGTGCGGATGGCACCACGACTAAGGTGAAAATTGCCATCAACGGAAGTAACGATGCCGCGATCCTAAGTTCAGCATCGGTCGTCCTTGATGAAACCAACGTCCCGCTGACTACTACTGGCAAGCTGAGTATCAGCGACGTCGATAGTGCGCGGACTTTTGTGGCAAAGAAAAAAGTCATGGGTGTCAACGGTACATTCAGCATCGATGCCGCAGGTACATGGATATATGTAGCCAACTCTGCTTTGGATAATCTCAACGTGGGTCAGAGCGCCAGTGACACTTTTACGGTGGCCAGCGCAGACGATACCACCACAAATGTACAGGTCACCATCAATGGTACCAACGACCCAGCAATTTTGAGTTCTGCACATGTCATGTTGTCAGAGTCTAATGAAGTCCTTCGCGCTCTCGGCACTTTAATTATCAGCGACATGGACAGTCCCGAGACCTTTGTAGCGCAGAGCAATGTCGCCGGTACGAATGGTATTTTCAACATCGACACCGCTGGCCGATGGACTTATGT
>JBAQWL010000119.1:0-7213 GCA_049298895.1 Gallionella sp. | reverse complement strand
GGATAGCCTATCACACCATGCAACAGCGCCTGCAGGAAGCGTGGGTGGGGCGCGAGGTGAATTTACCGTTGCAGACACCGTATCAAGCCTTGATTCTAGCCTCCATCGTCGAGAAGGAGACCGGTACTGCCAGTGATCGCAGCATGATCGCCGGGGTGTTCGTGAACCGCCTGCGCAAAAAAATGTTGCTGCAAACCGACCCGGCCGTGATCTACGGCATCGGCGAAAGATTTGACGGCAATCTGCGCAGGCGCGACTTGCTTGCCGACAGCCCTTACAATACCTACCGGCGGCGCGGCTTGACCCCCACGCCGATTGCCCTGCCAGGCAGTGCGGCGTTGCACGCCACTCTGCATCCAGTGCAGACAGACGCGCTGTACTTCGTGGCGCGCGGAGATGGCAGCTCGCAGTTTTCCAGCAACCTGATCGCGCATAATCGTGCGGTGAACCAGTACCAGAAATAACAGCACCTTTTGCCCTGGAAACCCACCACCCAAAATGTTCTAAACACGCCAGCAAATAATTTGTTGCTGCCACTTATCGCCCTGTATCGGCCCAATTCCGGACATACACGGCATGTTAGACTGCGAATCTGGCAGGCACACCATCTAACATACTGAAGACGCATGGACGGCAAACTTTTTTCGCAAGACTTTCTGCTCGACGGCATTAAGACGACACCCGTCTGGGAGGCGTTACCGGACGAGGCGTTAAACATTTTCATCGCCGACCTCAAGCGAATTTACGCCCCCCTCACGGCTGACAGCCAGCTTAACGAAGCCAACACCGAAGCAGACATTATCGAAGCGGTGCTTGGCCTGCTCGACTGGGATGGCCTGACGCTCAAGCAAGTAACCGCCTCCAGCACGCGCCGCGAAGACGTGCCCGATTTCCTGCTGTTTCCGAATGAGGGAGCCAAACAGGCCGCGCGCGCCGAAAAGCGCGATGACCGCCGCTACCGCCACGGCATCGCCATACTCGAAGCCAAGCGCTGGATGCGTCCGCTGGATCGCGGCGATGCGACCAATCGACTTGACCCCGGTACACCATCCAACCAGATACTGCGTTACCTCTCCAGCGTCGAGGTCGCATCCGACCGCGCAGTGCGCTGGGGCATCCTCACCAACGGCGCGGTGTGGCGGCTATATTGGCAGGGCGCGCGTTCGCGCTCGGAAGAATTTCTCGAACTCGATCTCGCTGTCTTGCTCGGCGTTGCCGGTATCGAACAAGACTTGTTTGACATGGATGCGCAGCACGGCCTCAAACTATTTTTCTGCCTGTTCCATCGCGCCGCTTTTCTGCGCCAAACCTGGGACAGCGAAAACCGCACCTTTCACGAATACGCCTTCAACGAAGCGCGGTTGTATGAAGAAAAGGTTTCACAGGATTTGGGCGCGCGCGTATTCGCCAGCATCTTCCCGCAACTGGCCGGTGCCCTTGCTGAGGGCGACGAAAAAGCCAATCTCGCCTCTCCCGCCTATCTGGATGAATTGCGAGAAGCCACACTGATCCTGCTCTACCGCCTGCTGTTCATCCTGTATGCCGAAGACCGCAACCTGTTGCCGGTGTGCGACACACGCTACGACGACTATGCCTTGCGCAAAATCCGCGAAGACATCGCCAAGCGCCGCGATGCGAACGACGTGTTCAGTGCAAGTGCCAGCCGCTATTGGCAACACATGGGCGACCTCTTTCGCATCATCGCGCAAGGCGACGCCTCCATCGGCATGCCCGCCTATAACGGCGGACTGTTTGAGGAATCGCGTGCGCCGCTGCTGACGCGCGTTCGTGTGCCGGATGCGAGTTTCGCCCCGCTGTTCGACGACCTCGCGCGCCGACCAGATTTATTGCGTGCATGGATCAACTACCGCGACCTTTCCGTGCAACACTTGGGCGGCATTTACGAACGCCTGCTGGAATACAGCCTCACCGTTGAAGACAACAAAATCGTCGCCCGACCCGCCAGCTTCGCGCGCAAAACCAGCGGCAGCTATTACACCCACGACGGACTGGTAAAACTCATCATCCGCGAAACTGTCGGCCCGTTGATCGCCGAGCGCAAAGCCGCTTTCCACAACCAGATCGAGTACTGGCATCGCAAGCATGAACTCAAGCCGGACGATTGGAAGCTGCTCGAAAGCCTCGATCCTGCCTCCAACATCCTCGACCTGAAAATCTGCGACCCGGCGATGGGCAGCGGCCACTTTCTCGTTTCGCTGGTGGACTACCTCTCCGACGAAATCCTCGAAACCCTCGCCGAAGCGGAGCTCGAAGTCGCGGCGCAACCCTGGGCAAAGGACATCGCCAACCCATGGGCATCGCCGCTGATTGCGCGCATCCATGACATCCGCAGCCGCATCCTCGCCGCCGCGCATAAAAACCGCTGGGCGGTCAGCGAAGCGCAACTGGATGACCGCCACATTGTGCGCCGCATGATCCTCAAGCGCGTGGTGCATGGCGTGGACAAAAACCTGATGGCGGTGGAACTCGCCAAGGTCGCGCTGTGGCTGCACACCTTCACGGTCGGTGCGCCGCTTTCCTTCCTAGACCATCACCTGCACTGCGGCGATTCGCTGTTCGGCGGCAAGGTGAAACAACTCGCGCAAGAACTGAACAAACTCAAGGGCGGGCTGTTGCAACAGGATGATTTGCGCCGCGTGGATACCGCGCGCATCACCATGAACGCCATCGGCAACCTTACCGACATCGACATCGCCGAGGCGCACGAATCCAAGGCATTGATGGCCTCGCTCATTGACAACCTGCGCCCAACACAGCGCGCGCTGGATTTTCTCCAGGCCAAGCAATGGGCGGGCAAGGCCGAAGCGAAAAATTACTTGCAGACCTGGGTCGGCCTGCTCAACCATGAATACGGCGACAATCTGCTCGAATCCATAGACCTGCTCGGCAAGGCAGGCATCAAGCTGTTCTCCGAGCGGCAGCAGAACGACCACCGTGTGGTGCAAGCCGCGCTCGCCTGCGCCGCGAGCAACCGCTTCCTGCATTGGGAGCTGGCTTTCCCCACCGTGTGGCAAAACGGGCAGGGGGGCTTCGATGCCATCATCGGCAACCCGCCGTGGGACAGGATGAAGTTGCAGGAGGTGGAATGGTTCGCCGAACGCAAACCGGAAATCGCCAAGGCGGCGCGTGCCTCAGACCGGAAGAATCTTATCGTCCAACTCGAAACAAACCACGACCCGCTGTGGCAGGACTACCTTGCCGCGCAGGCCGCCGCCGAAGCGGGCAGCCGCGTGGCGCGCGAATGCGGCGATTACCCGCTGTTGTCCGGCGGCGACACCAACTTGTATTCGCTATTCGTCGAACGCGCACAGGCGTTGATCCATCCGCGCGGCATGGTCGGCCTGTTGTGTCCTTCCGGCATCGCAGCAGACAAAGGCGCAGCGGAATTTTTCCGAAGCATATCCACGACGGGTCGTCTTACTGCGCTCTATGATTTCGAGAACAAGAAAGTCTTTTTTCCAGACGTTCATGCCAGTTTCAAATTCTGCACGCTGATTTTCGGTGGCGAGCAGCGTACCGTCGCCACAACACGTTGCGCCTTTTACCTGCACACGCTGGAGCAGGCCGACGACCCGCAACATCTCATCACCCTTACTGCGCAGGACTTTGCCGCCGTCAATCCCAATACCGGCTCTGCGCCTATTTTCAGATCCAGGCGCGACGCCGACATCACCACCGCGATCTATCATCGCCAGCCGGTGCTGGTCAATCGCAGTGCCGAACCCATGAAGAAAGTCTGGCCGGTGCGCTATTCCACAATTTTCCACATGACCAACGACTCCGGCCTGTTCAAGCGGCGCGACGAGCTGGAAAAAGAAGGCTGGTATCCGGCCGGCATGAATCGCTGGAAGAAAGGTGAAGCGGAAGCGGTGCCGCTGTATGAAGGCAAGATGGTCCAGATGTACGACCACCGCGCCGCGAGCGTCGTGATGAACGCCGAAAACTTGCACCGCCCGGCGCAACAGGAGGCCAACACGATTGCGCAGCATGAAAATGCAAACTTTTACCCAACGCCGCAATTCTGGGTGAACGCCTCGGATGTGAAGCCGCAGTATTCAGGTCAATGGTTGCTCGCGTTCAAGGAAATTACTGCACCAACCAATATGCGCAGTATGATTGTTTGTATCGCGCCCGGTGTTGGATTCGGTAATAAAATGCCATTATGGTTGCCAGAAAAAGGTGCGGAGCAAAGTTATGCGCAATTCGCGCCATTGCTGGCGGCGAATTTCAATTCGTTTGCGTTCGATTTTGTGGTGCGCCAAAAGCTGCAAGGGCAGACGCTCAATTTATTCATCGTTGAACAACTGCCGCTGATCCGCCCTGAGCAGTTCGAGTCCTCTTCTGGACACCAAAGCATCGCCGACTGCGTGCGCAACGAAGTGCTGCGCCTGTCCTACACCGCCCACGACCTCGCTCCCTTCGCCCGCGACCTGGGCTATGAAGGTGCACCGTTCAAGTGGGACGAAGCAGACCGACGCCACCGCCTGGCGCGGCTGGATGCGCTGTTCTTCTATCTCTACGGCATCAACCGCGACGACGCGGCCTACATTCTCGACACCTTCCCCATCGTGCGAGAGCAGGACGAAAAAGCGCACGGGCGCTATCTCACCAAAGAGTTGATCATCGCCTACATGAACGCCGTGGCGGCGGGCGATTTCACTACGGTGGTGCAAGTATGAAGCTTGAAACTCCAAACTCTTCAGCGCAACATTCGGTAGCGGGTTTGGAACATAAAACGCATTCAGTGGAGGATGTGAGATGAATACAGGTCTAACTTGATGATGAATAAAGCAAAATTCATTACCTTTGAAGGTGTTGATGGTGCCGGCAAAAGCACCCATCTCGAATGGTTTGCCGACGCGCTGCGGCAGAAAGGCCATAAAGTAGTGGTTACGCGCGAACCGGGCGGCACCCCGCTTGGTGAGCAATTGCGTGAGATATTGCTGAGCCGGCCGATGTGCATCGGTACTGAGGCACTGCTGATGTTTGCGGCTCGCATGGAGCACATTGAGAAAGTCATCAAACCAGCGTTACTCGCTGGTAAGTGGGTAATTTCTGACCGTTTCAGCGATGCCAGTTTCGCCTATCAGGGCAGCGGCAGGGGATTGGACTGGGATAAATTAGTACAACTCGAGCAATGGGCGCATAGTGATTTTCAACCTGACCTGACACTATTTTTTGATGTTCCGATTGAGGTCGCACGGCAACGCTTGGCGAACAATGCCTCGCTGGATCGCTTCGAGCAGGAACATGCTGGTTTCTTCGAGCGGGTTCGGGCCGGATATCACCGGCGCGTCCAGGAAAAACCGCAACGCTATGCTGTGATCGATGGAGCGCAGACTGTGAATAAAGTTAAACATAAACTTGAAGAAATAGTTTTATCACTATGATATGAAACAGATATATCCATGGCAAAAAAACGATTTGGGGCGCTTGCAAGCACTGCGCAGTCGCCCACTACACGGCGTTCTCTTCAAAGGTGCAAAAGGCATCGGCAAGTTCGATCTGGCGATGAATTTCGCCCAAAGTCTGTTGTGCCAACACCCGGATGAAGCTGATCTTGCCTGCGGAAAATGCTCATCCTGCCACTGGTTCGAACAGGAATCGCACCCGGACTTTCGTTTACTGCAACCCGAAGCGTTGAGCCTGAACGGTGAAGAAACCGAATCCGGCAAGAAGCCCAGCAAACAGATATCAGTAGATCAGGTGCGCGGTCTGGCCGAGTTTGTTGGCATGTCTGCTCACCAGGGCGGTAGGCGCGTGGTGGTCATTCATCCCGCAGAGGCGATGAACGCCAATGCCGCGAACGCCTTGCTGAAAAATCTCGAAGAGCCTCCACAGGGCATGTTGTTTATTCTGGTGTCGCACAAGCCGCAACAACTGCTCGCGACCATATTGAGCCGTTGTCAGTCCTTCGCGTTACCGGCACCGGATGCTGCCAGTGCCACGCGCTGGCTGGAGGAACAGGGCGTAAAAAATCCTGCCGAGGCGCTTGCAGCTTCCGGTTTTGCACCGCTACAGGCCGTTCAGCAGGATCAACAGTTGGGCAGCGAAGAGCGCGCCAAATTGCTCCGCGCCGTGCACCATCCCGACGGATTGGACGTGTTCGCGCTGGCCGAGTCTCTGCTAAAAACCGAGCAGATGCTGGTCGTGCAGTGGCTGCAACAATGGAGTTATGACCTGAATGCGATGAAACTGGCTGGCAGGTTGCGTTATCACCCCGGTGAGGAAGCTGCGATCAGAAAACTGGTCGAGCCTGTCGCGCCGTTGAATCTGGCGCGTCTGCAAAAACTATTGCAGACAGCCAAACGCGAAGCCCAGCACACGCTCAATCCAAAGTTGTTTTTCGAATCCTTGTTGTTGGCCTATCGCCAACTGATGCTCGAATAGCCATGCCTTTTGTCGATTCCCATTGCCATATCAATTTCCCAGACCTTGCCATGAATATTGGCGATGTGCTGGCACAAATGCGTAACAACGAGGTGATCAGCGCGTTATGCGTATCGGTCAACCTAGCGGATTTTCCGCAAGTTTTGGCGCTTGCTGAGCTACATCCGCACATCTATGCCTCGGTGGGCGTGCATCCCGATTACGAAGGTGTCGAAGAGCCTGATGTCACCCGACTGGTTGGGCTGGCGCAGCACCCTAAGGTCATCGCCATCGGCGAAACCGGGTTAGATTATTACCGGCTCAAGGGCGACTTAGAGTGGCAACGCGCACGTTTTCGCACCCATATCCGTGCAGCACGCGAGAGCGGTAAGCCACTCATCATTCACACCCGCGATGCGGCGGCGGACACACTGGGTATCATGGTTGAGGAAAAGGCGGGCGAGGCGACGGGGGTGATGCATTGCTTCACTGAAAGTTGGGAAATGGCCGAGGCCGTGCTGGCGATGGGTTTCTACATCTCCTTTTCTGGCATTGTCACCTTCAAAAATGCCAAACAGCTTAAGGAAGTGGCACAAGCTGTGCCACTTGATCGTATATTGATTGAAACTGATTCCCCGTATTTGGCTCCTGTTCCGTACCGTGGCAAACTCAACCAACCAGCCTATGTGAAGTACGTCGCCGCAGAAATTGCTGCCCTGCGCGGCGTTACTTTGGAAGAGGTAGGACAGATTACGACAGAAAATTTTGCGCGCCTATTCAAACTGGAGAAGGCTTATTCTGGTTGGAGGAGTTAGGCGAGTAA
>JBAQWL010000118.1:0-5118 GCA_049298895.1 Gallionella sp. | reverse complement strand
TTTTCGATCGCATGAAGAAGATTATCCTGGCGGTTGATAGTGATGCTCCAGGGAAATCCTTGGAGCAGGAGCTTGGTCGGCGTCTCGGTGTTGAACGGTGTTGGCGAGTCCAGTGGCCGGAAGATTGCAAGGACGCGAATGATGTACTACTGAAGCATGGGCCGAATGAATTACACGTAATTCTCGACAGCGCAAAGCCATGGCCGATTGAGGATGTAGTGTACCCTGGGGACTTAAGTGCAGACTTACTGTCATTGCGTGACCAGCGAGAGGCGCGTGGGTTATCGACAGGTTGGCCATCTGTCGATGAGTTGTATACCGTCCTTCCTGGTGAGCTGACAATCGTGACAGGTATCCCAGGGCATGGGAAGAGTGAGTTCATTGATGCACTCGTACTGAATTTAGCAAGGCAGCATAGCTGGAGCGCAGCTTTCTGTTCTCCTGAAAACCTTCCTGTGACGCGGCACCTGACGAAGATGCTAGAGAAGCAGACAGGTGAACCGTTCTATGATAAGGGGCCGCGAGCACGCATGACCGAGATGGACATGCTGGATGCGCTTGAATTCTTACACCAGTATATTTGCTTGATCGTACCGGAGGAGTCCTTGACAATCGAGACGTTGCTATCGAAAGCAAAGGGGTTGGTATTTCAGCGCGGTATTTGCGGGCTCATCCTTGATCCGTGGAATGAGTTCGACCATCGGCGCGCGCCAGGGCTTTCTGAGACGGAGCATGTGTCCGCTTCACTTGGTTTGCTGCGGAGGTTTGCACGAAACAACGGTGTGCATGTGTGGGTCGTTGCACACCCGGCGAAGCTACAGAAAAACATGGACGACAAGTACCCAGTACCGAGGCCGTATGATATTTCCGGTAGTGCACATTGGTACAACCGGGCTGATAACTGTCTGTCTATCTGGCGAGACACGGCTGATGAACAGAAGAGGAATCAGGTTGAGATTCATGTGCAGAAGATTCGTAATAAGCACGTTGGGACAATTGGGGTGACGTCGCTGTTGTGGGATTATGTCTCAGGCCGGTTCAATGACCAAGGAGGTACCGCGTGACACCATTTCAGCAAGTCGTTCGGCTTAAGATCGAACGCAAGAAAGCCATACCAGGAAGACAGGATGAGATTGATCTGATGGTAAAAGAGATAGAGCCGTCGATGACACATGAAGAAGCGGTGTTCATCGTGAAGAAGTATGAGACTGAATAAGTCGGCGCGATTTACGAATTTAGTGTGAAAGATTCTTGAATCAGGGTAGAAAGTACGTATGAAGCAACCGAACGCTGAGAAGCCGTGGGTCTGCCAATTCTGTGGGACGGTGAAGGAGCAGGAAGCGGTCCACCTTAATTCACACCGGCATAAAACCAATATGAAGAAGATTGAGGATGCGATGGCGGGAGAGCCGTTGCGGCAACCGGCAGACGAACGGAGATGGACTGAATGAATACGCATCGTGCCTACAGCGAGGTGAATGTCTACGACTCGACGCAAGAGCGCATTGCCTTCATCTTTGAAAACTTCGAGCGGATCTATTTGTCATTTTCAGGAGGGAAAGATAGCGGGGTGATGCTGAATTTGTTTATCGACTACATGCGCAAGCACGGCATCAATGACAAAATCGGCGTGATGATCTTGGACAACGAAGCGAACTACGAACACTCGCTGAAGTTCATGCATAGCATTCTGCAAAAGAATCTCGACCTGTTCGACGTGTACTGGTGCTGCCTGCCGATTACGTTGCCCTGCACGGTGAGCGCTTATGCGATTGAGTGGCAGTGTTGGGGGGAGCGCGATAAAGAGCGGTGGATTCGACCTATGCCGACCGAGCCGTACATCGTGCATAAAGGCAATTGTCCATTTGACTTCTTTCGTGACGACATGAACTACGATGCCTTCTGGAACGAGTTTGGCGATTGGTATGGACAGGGGAAGCGCACGGCTTGCCTCATTGGCATTCGGTGTGCGGAAAGTCTGAACCGCTTTCGAGCGATCATGAATGCCGAAAAGCAAACGCTGGACGGGCAAATGTGGACGAAGAAGAATACGGAGTATGTGTACAACTGCTACCCGATTTACGATTGGCGCACAGAAGATATTTGGACGGCGAACGCCAAGTTTGGATGGGAGTACAACGGACTGTATGACGTGTTCTACATGGCCGGCGTCCCAGTCGCGAAGATGCGGGTGGCCTCTCCGTTTATGAGCGAGTCGAAGTCAAGCCTGGGCATGTATCGGGTGATTGACCCACCAGTGTGGGCGAGGCTGTGTGCCAGAGTGCAAGGCGCGAATTTCGTGGCGACCTACGGGAAGCAGATTGGGTATCGGAGTTTTAAGTTACCGCCTGGGCATACATGGAAATCGTTTGTAAAGTTTCTCTTGGACACGTTGCCCAAAGAGGTGTCTGAAAATTTTAAGATCCGGTTCGTCCAATCGTTAAAGTTTTGGGCGCGGACGGGCCGAGGACTCCATGCGTCCATCATTGCGGAATTGAAAAAGTTTAAGATTCGGTTTCGCCTGAATGGCAAAACGGCGCATGGCTCAAAGCTGTTAGATCGAGTGCAGATTGCTCGCATCCCTGACCATCTGGACATGCTGAGTTGCCATAATTCGCAAGTGACCTCATGGAAGCGTTTTGCGATTACGATACTCAAAAACGATCATGTGTGTAAGTATATGGGACTGGCCCCCACGCATACGCAGATCCAGCGGCAGCGCGAGATCATGGAGAAGTACAAAAAGCTATGAGGCTAGAGGAATTACTAGTTGCATGTTTCCGCTCAGGCTTTAGGCTTGCGAAACGCTGTCAATCATGGCAGTGCAACATTCATCGAGGGGGTTTATCATGAACGTCTTACATTACACAGAGCTGGCTGACGATCGAGTGGTGGAGTGCCCGAAGGGCGGGTTTGTCAGCCGCAGGCTGTTGCTGGGGGAAAATGGGATGGGCTTTACCATGACGCGAACCACGGTGAAGCCAACGAAAGTGTTTCAGCGATGGCACTACAAACACCACTTGGAAGCCTGCTATTGCATTAAGGGGCACGGCATCCTCAAAGACGTGAATGGCGTACAGTACCAGGTGGTCCCTGGGACAATGTACGCCTTGGATAAGCATGACAAGCATTTCTTCAAAGCCCTGGATACCGTGATTCTCATTTGCGTGTTCAACCCGCCGTTGACTGGGCAGGAAATCCATCAGTTTGATGGATCGTATCAAAAAGCGGCGCATTCCAAGGAAAGGCAGGTTGCGTAATGACAAAGGCTGCTCGCATTGGGGTTATAGGCAGCGAAAAGTTTACATCCCCGGTCTATAACGTCTTAGCGATTCCGTTGGAAAAGGTGAAAGCCAATACCTATAATCCGAACGCGGTTGCACCACCTGAGATGCAGCTCTTGGAAACGTCCATCTGGGAAGACGGGTTTACACAGCCGGTGGTGACGTACTACGACAAGGAGCAGGACTTGTACATCGTGGTCGATGGATTCCACCGCTACCGGACCATGCTCGAAAGCGAGCGCGTCCGTGAGCGTGAGGGGGGCATGCTTCCGGTGGTGGTGATCGATAAAGAGATTGGCGACCGGATGGCTTCCACGATTCGCCATAACCGTGCGCGCGGGTCGCATAATATCGAACTCATGAGCGCGATCGTGGCCGAGCTGGTCGAGATGGGCAAGGGGGATCGGTGGATCTGTAAGCATATCGGCATGAGCGCCGATGAATTGTTGCGACTCAAGCAGATTACTGGGGTAGCGGCGCTGTTTGCGAACCGTGAATTCTCGCAGAGCTGGACGGCGGAAATGGGGCATGAAGCGGAGACAGTGCAGTTTGAAGAAGAGGACGACGAATGAGGCCGTGGCATCCTATCCGCACATGGGAATGCGTGAAGGCCGGCCTGTATGCCGATAGTCCGCCAAGAGGGATGGATGCCGATGACGCCAGGAATGCGTATGCGGTGTTCCTGGCCGATTTGTCACGTTTTCGAACGGCCCTAGAGAGAGTCCTAGTTGACTGGCCGATTTCATGTGAGCAGTTCCTGTCCAATGCCTCCATCAATCGCATTGCGTGGCTTGGGCAGGCGAGTATGTGTATAGAGACAGGAGTGCCGTGCAAGTACCGATCGGGGTTTGCCTTGCTGACTGAGGCGCAGCAGGCGGCAGCGAATGCCACAGCGGCAGAAGCCTTGCGCAAATGGGAAGCGAAGACACGATATTTTCAACTCCTGTTGCCAGACCCGCCTAAGCCTATACGCGGGATGCAAGCGAAAGTCGCCTGGTATCAGCAATTCTGGGGCTTGCGAGGCTATGCGAAGGACTTTCCCGAAGACGTGCCACATGAAGTCGCGTCCAAGCAGTATGCGCCGTCATGGAAGGCAATCGCGGTCGCCATTTTGTCGAACGATGTCACGTTGCAGTCGCTTGGGTTTTCAGGTCCTCAATCACAGTGGTATTCATTCTTAAAGCAGGTTGAACTCTCAGAACGGTCGATAGGAGCGATATGAAAATAGAAATGTTGTGCTCGGTAGATCCGAACAAGGACTTTTTCAAGGTGAAGGGTGATAAGTCTGGACGTGTGTGGTTTGATACCGATGCCACGCAAGCGGCAAAGTTGGTGCAGCTCGTCCTCGTTCCAGAAGCTACGCTGGTCAAAGTGACGGTCGAGATTGTGCATCAAAAAACACTCGGGAGCAAAGCGCAGTAATGAGGCCCACCGGCGAAGATGAGGACGCGCTAGAATTATTGCTAGACATCGACCGCATTCCAGAGCAGAGCGCACGGTTTCTTGAAACGCTGGCCGACGTGAAGAGGTGGACGGTCAAGCAGTGCAAGTGGTTCGATGATCTTTGCGAGAGGTACCTGTAATGGCAAGAAAGAAACTTCAGGCTAGACGTAACCACATCACGCAGCGGGTACGGATCGGAAATAAGCGCACCCTGTACCTATCAGTCGATGATGAGAAGGAACCAAGTGAGATCTTCTTGCGGATTCGCGGGGAGACAGGAGACGAAAAAACAGCATGTTTTGATGTGATTGCCCGGCTCATTTCTCTTGCAATCCAGCAAGGTATACCCATTGCCGATATTGCAGAGAGGCTACACGGAACGCGGATGGAG
>JBAQWL010000117.1:0-3650 GCA_049298895.1 Gallionella sp. | reverse complement strand
CCTTATCACCTGGCAAAATGCGAATATAGTGCATACGCATTTTTCCGGAGATGTGGCCAAGTACCACATGGCCGTTTTCCAATTTCACTCGGAAGGTTGCATTGGGGAGGGTTTCAAGAATCTCCCCCTGCATTTCAATCGTTTCTTCCTTCGACATTTCTATCCTGTTATCAACATGCTTAGCGGCCGACCATGCCGCCCTTGAAGCTCGCTTTTTTGAGCAAACTCTCGTATTGATGCGACATCAGATAGGACTGAACCTGAGCCATGAAATCCATCGTCACCACCACGATAATCAACAGCGAGGTGCCGCCGAAGTAAAACGGTACATTCCACTTCACAATCAAAAACTCGGGCAGCAAACATACCGCAGTAATGTACACCGCACCCGACAGAGTCAGCCGGGACATGATTTTGTCGATATAACGTGCTGTCTGATCGCCGGGACGGATGCCCGGCACGAATGCGCCGCTCTTTTTCAGGTTATCCGCCGTCTCCTTCGGATTGAACACCAACGCCGTATAGAAGAAGCAGAAGAACACAATCGCAAGCGCATACAGCATTACATACAGCGGCTGTCCGGGCGACAGGGTGGAACCGATATCCTTGAGCCAGCTCATCCCCTCGCTACTGCCAAACCACCCTGCAATCGTTGCAGGAAACAGGATGATGCTGGAGGCAAAAATCGGCGGGATCACGCCCGACATATTCAGCTTCAATGGCAGATGCGAGCTCTGACCACCATAAATTTTGTTGCCTACCTGGCGCTTGGCGTAATTCACCAATATCTTGCGCTGGCCGCGCTCAACGAATACCACGAAGGCCGTTACTGCTATCGCGCCGACAAACAGCAGCAACACCAGCGGGATGGAGAAGGCCCCAGTCCGGGTCAACTCCAGCGTACCGCCAATCGCATGCGGCAGACCGGCCGCGATGCCTGCGAAAATAATCAGCGAAATGCCGTTACCGATACCGCGCTCGGTGATTTGCTCGCCCAGCCACATCAGGAACATCGTGCCTGACACCAGCGTCGCCACCGCCGTGAGGCGGAACAGCAGACCGGGATCAATCACCAGCCCGGGCTGCGATTCCAGCGCGATGGAAATCCCCAAACCCTGAAACAGTGCCAGAAACACCGTGCCATAGCGGGTGTACTGGGTGATTTTCTTGCGCCCGCTTTCGCCTTCCTTCTTCAACTGCTCAAGCTGAGGCGACACGACCGTCATCAACTGCATGATAATCGAGGACGAAATGTACGGCATGATACCCAGTGCGAAAACACTGAAGCGCGACAACGCGCCGCCCGAAAACATGTTGAACATGCCGAGTATGCCGCCCGATTGGGACTTGAACAACGACTCCAGCGCCATCGGATCAATTCCGGGCACGGGAATAAAGGTGCCGATGCGATAAACGACCAGCGCAGCCAGGACGAAAAGCAATCGCTTCTTCAGATCACCGAACTTGCCTGCCGCATTAAGCGGATTGCCAAGAGCCAAAATCGTATCCCTTATTCCGCGATCTTGCCGCCAGCGGCTTCAATCGCTGCACGCGCACCCTTGGTGACGAGCAGACCCTGCAACGTTACGGCACGCGTAATTTCACCGGACAGAAACACCTTAACGCTCAGCGCGTTACCCGAAATCACGTTGGCTTGCTTCAGCACCAACAGATCAATCGTGTCTACCGGCAGATTATTGATTTCCGACAGTCGTACCTCGGCGGTTTCGCCGCGTACCTTAGCCAGGGAAACGAAGCCGCGCTTGGGCAGGCGACGCTGCAAAGGCATTTGACCGCCTTCAAAACCCACCTTATGGAAGCCACCTGAACGCGATTTCTGACCCTTGTGCCCGCGACCGCAGGTTTTGCCAGTACCGGAGCCTATGCCGCGACCAACGCGCTTCGCTGCTTTTTTGCTGCCGTCGGCAGGCTTGATAGTATTAAGTTGCATTTAGCCCTCGCACTTCACCAGATAGTAAACGGTGTTGATCATGCCACGAACCGATGGCGTATCTTCAACTTCAACCGTATGACCAATACGCTTCAATCCCAAACCGCGCACACAAGCACGGTGCGACTCGATGGTACCGATCACGCTCTTGATCTGAGTAACCTTAACCTTGGTAGCTTTTTTTGCATTTACCATCACTTACCCCATGATCTCTTCGACAGTCTTGCCGCGCTTGGCCGCAATCTCGGACGGCGTATTCATCTGCTTCAAGCCGTTGAGGGTGGCGCGCACAATATTGTACGGGTTGGTCGAGCCGATGCACTTGGCGAGAACGTTATGCACGCCCATCACCTCGAAAATCGCACGCATTGGGCCACCGGCAATAATACCGGTACCTTCGGAAGCCGGTTGCATGTAAACCTTGGCAGCTCCATGGCGACCGATTACGGCGTGGTGCAAGGTGCCTTTCTTTAGGTTGACCTTGACCATGTTACGACGCGCATCTTCCATTGCTTTTGTCACGGCAACCGGCACTTCGCGCGACTTGCCCTTGCCCATGCCAACGCTACCGCTGCCATCACCCACCACGGTCAACGCTGCGAAAGCCATGATCCGACCGCCCTTGACCACTTTGGTCACGCGATTGACGCCGATCATTTTTTCCTGCAGGCCGTCGCCGCGATCTTCTTGCTGGTTTTTCTCAAATTTAGCCATCATCAACCCCGCTTAGAATTTCAGACCGTTTTCGCGCGCAGCTTCAGCCAGCGCTTTAACACGACCATGGTAGTGGAAGCCTGAGCGGTCAAACGCTACGGTTTCTACGCCAGCGATTTTTGCTTTTTCAGCGATTCGCTTGCCAACCAGAGCGGCCGCATCCTTGTTGCCGCCCTTGGGCAGATCCTTGCGCACCTCTGGCTCAACGGTAGATGCACTGGCCAAAACCGTGCCGCCGCTTGCATCGATGATCTGGGCATAAATGTGGCAATTGGTTCTGTGTACCAACAAACGCACCACTTTCAGTTCTGCGATTTTGGCACGGGTTTTGCGTGACCGACGCAGGCGTGACTGTTTCTTATCCATGACTATTGCCCCTATTTCTTCTTGGTCTCTTTCAGGATCACCACCTCATCGGAGTAACGCACACCCTTGCCCTTGTAAGGCTCTGGACTGCGGTACGCACGAATTTCAGCGGCAACCTGACCAACGCGCTGCTTGTCAGCGCCCTTCAAAACGATTTCAGTCTGGGTCGGCGTAGTAACGATGACGCCTTCAGGCATCTTGTGGTCGACCGGATGGGAGAATCCCAGCGAAAGACCCAGCACATCGCCCTTGGCCGCCGCACGATAACCCACGCCAACCAGGGTCAGCTTCCGCTCGAAACCCTTCGACACGCCATGAACCATATTTGCAAGCAGCGCACGCATGGTGCCGGACATTGCATTGGACTGCATCGAATCGTTGGCCGCCTTGCACTGCAACTGGTCGCCCTCTTTTACCACCGACACGTCGCTGCTCTGACGTTGATTCAGTGTGCCGAGAGGCCCCTTGACTGTGATTTGATCGGCGCTTAATGTCACTTCCACGCCGGCCGGCACGATCACCGGATTTTTAGCTATTCTGGACATCGCTTACCTCACTAGGCCACTACGCACAGCACTTCGCCGCCGATACCGGCTGCACGCGCACTGCGGTCAGTCAT
>JBAQWL010000116.1:0-2771 GCA_049298895.1 Gallionella sp. | reverse complement strand
GACCGAAGCTGAATGGGAACATGCCGTCGCGAGCATGCCAATAGCAGGCAATTTTCTCGAATCCGGATTGCTACATCCGCAAGCTGCGCGCCAGCCCGGACTCAGCCAGCTGTTTGGCGATTTGTGGGAATGGACGCAAAGCGCGTATTCGCCTTATCCGGGATTTCGCCCCCTGTCCGGCTCACTGGGAGAGTACAACGGCAAATTCATGAGCGGACAGATGGTGCTGCGCGGCGGTTGCTGTGTAACAGCGCGGGAACACATACGCGCCAGCTATCGTAATTTTTACAGGCCTGCAGACCGATGGATGTTCTCCGGCCTGCGCCTGGCGGAAGATACGTAATGAGAAATGAATCTCCGGTTTTGCAGGTTTATCAAGTTGACGATGATTTCCGAACCAGTGTCCGCAACTGCCTGCGTCGGCACCCGCGGGCGATACCGCCAAAATATTTTTACGATGCGCGCGGCTCAGAACTGTTCGATCTGATCTGCACCACGCCGGAGTATTACCCTACGCGCACCGAAGCAGGAATTCTTGACCAGTTCGGCGCAGAAATGGCGAGTCTGATCGGCAGTTCCTGCGCACTGATCGAGCTCGGCAGCGGCAGTGCTACCAAGACGCCGTTGTTGCTGCGCCACCTGGCCGTCGATGCCGCGTATGTGCCGGTAGATATCTGCGAGCCGCACTTGCTGCAAAGCACTCAACGGCTCAAGACGATGTATCCGGCAATGCATATGCAGCCGCTGTGCTCAGACTACACGCGATTATCCGGCCTGGAGCTTGGTGATAATGGTGATAACCGACGGGTGGTTTTCTTTCCCGGCTCCACCATCGGCAATTATGCGCCCGACGAAGCGGTGCAATTGCTGCGGCATGCCGCGCAGTTGGCCGGCCGTAACGGGGCGCTACTGATCGGTGTGGACTGCAAGAAATCACCAGCAGTGCTGAATACTGCTTACAACGACGCCAGCGGCTATACCGCGGCGTTCAATCTGAATCTGCTTGTTCGCATGATAACAGAACTTGGAGCACAACTCGATCCTGACGGCTTCGCGCACTACGCTTATTACAATGCGGTTCATGGGCGAATAGAGATGCATCTGGTAAGCCATCACCGGCAGAACATTCGACTGGGAAACGAAACTTTCCATTTTGACAAGGGCGAATCCATACACACCGAGAATTCCTACAAATACTCCACACAAGAATTCCAGAAGCTGGCACGAGAGGCGGGGTGGCATCCAAAAATGCTGTGGACAGACCGTGACGGCTTATTCAATGTCCACTATTTGAGTTTGTCCGCCAGAGAACCACAGCACCTGCCTCAGCAAGGTCGCTGATAAAGGTACTCATGTTCCCCCTACGACTCGCTGCCTACACTGCATTGACCATGCTTGCATTCGCGGCCAACTCCGTGCTTGCCGACTTGCACTTAAAGAAACCTCCATCGATGCCGCGAACATTCTTTCAGCAGTGGCAATGCTCTGGCTGCTAATACACTGGCGGACACAGTCTCCTCTCAATCATGGCTCTTGGCGCAGCGCGCTGGCCATGTTCATCTACGCAGCCACGTTATCTTTCGCATACCGTTCCATCGACACCGGTGCGGGCGCGCTGATTCTGTTCGGTGCTGTGCAGGTAACCATGATATTGGCCGGTTATATCGCCGGCGAACGCATGTACAACTGGCAAAGTGCCGGCTTCATTGCCGCGATGGGAGGACTGTTGATACTGGTGCTGCCCGGCACGGAAGCTCCGTCAATGCTGGATTCCGTACTGAAGCTGGCGGGTATCGCCTGGGGGGTGTACTCCCTGCTCGGGCGCGGTGCAGCCAATCCAGCTGCATCGACTTCGGGCAACTTTCTGCGCGCCGCGCCGCTCACCATCGGATTGTCTTTGCTTGCCCTACCCTGGCTGCGGCTGGATGCACATGGCGTGTTATATGCAGTGTTGTCTGGTGCACTGGCATCCGCTCTGGGTTATATGTTGTGGTATCGGGTACTGCAACACATGCGCGCGATGACGGCTTCGACGGTGCAACTCAGCGCGCCGGTACTCGCGGCGCTTGGCGGCATCGTGTGCTGAACGAGACAGCGACACAGGGCCTGCTGATTGCTTCCCTGTTGATATTAGGCGGAATTGCGCTGGTGTTGCGACGTCGCATTACGTGATGCTGTGTTTTGTTTTCGCGACCGTTCGGCACTCGCAATTTTTTCCAGTGCCTCGGCAATCACACTCCTTGGCGCAGCGATATTCATGCGCATGAAGCCGCTGCCTTGTTCACCGAAGATCATTCCGGGGCTTAAACCCACGCCGGCTTGCTGAACGAAGAACTGCTCGAGTTGCTTGTCGCTCAGCTCCATCTCTCGGCAGTCCAGCCACAGCAGAAATGTACCCTCCGGTGCGATCAGCTTTATCCGTGGCAAGTGTTGTTGTAAAAATGTGCGCACGAATTTACACGTTGCATCGAGATAATCAAGCAAGTCATTCAGCCATGGAGCCCCATCACGATATGCGGACTCGAACGCCACAATACTGAAAGGATTTGCTGCACCGACATGCAGCGTAGCAAAAGCTTTTGCTATCGCTACGCGATCCTTTTCATCCGGCACGATCATGACAGAGAGTCCTAGGCCAGGAATATTGAAAGTCTTGCTGGGCGCAACGGCAGTGATGATCTTCACTGTACCATTGCTCAACTTGGCCAGCGGTGTGTGATGCTTTCCGGGATAAATCAGGTCTGCATGGATTTCGTCCGACACCACAGTGA
>JBAQWL010000115.1:0-14778 GCA_049298895.1 Gallionella sp. | reverse complement strand
GCTGCCAACCTGGCTGGTGGGGTTAATGGCATTTCTGGCGGCATTCGGCATCTGGGCATTTTCCTACCTGCCGCGGTCGGTTATTGTCCCGGTGCATCTTGCGGGAGGGAGTGCCACGTTGATAGTGCTGACATGGATCGCATTGCGCCAGATGGCACCGGTTCGTCAGGTGGGTGCTGGTGTGATGCAGAGCTGGCGCGGATTTTCACTGCTCGGCCTGGTGTTGGTGCTAATCCAGATCATGCTGGGCGGTTGGGTAAGCGCTAATTTTGCCGGGCTTGTCTGCACTGAGTTTCCTCTTTGCCAAGGCTTGCTGCTGCCGCCGATGGATTTTTCATTCAACCTGGATAGATATGGACTGCCGCTTTCCGAGGAAAAGCTGACGGCGATACACTTAATACATCGGGCTGGCGCGCTGCTTACTCTTCTCTACTTGAGCTGGCTGTCCTTCAGGATCATGGCGGTGGAGGGGCTGAACAAAATCGGCAAGGCAATACTGGGATTGGTTGCGCTTCAGTTTGTGCTCGGCATCTCCAACGTGCTGCTCGGGTTGCCGCTTGCCGGCGTAGTCCTGCATAACGCAGTGGCGATGCTGTTGCTGGCCACGCTGGTGTTGTTGAACTTCAGGCTGAAAAAAAACAAGGCGTAATAAGCGGTATCCGGTTTTACGTTTTGCCTGGCCAGTGGGGTGTGGCAGCCAGAGTGATACTTGCACGTCCACCAGCTGATACTGTCCTGTTTCAGCAGTTTCAAAACCTGCGCTCGATTCGCGACATTCTGGATCATTAGTTGATCCATGTAAAATGACTGCCGCTATTTTCAACGAGGGCGAGTCTGATCGGCGGCGGAGACGGCCGCTTTGCAATAAGAGAGGGCAATTCCGCTTGACAATCCGCCGCTTTTACTGCAACATAATATATGTATTTTTGATACATGTTTACGCGGGTTTCAATCATAATAAAGCCAGTGATAGCGGGGTATCAGCCATGCATGAACAAAATAAGACTAAGTCAAATCTGATGCGGCCTATGTTCTGTATCAAGTAGTTCCTTACAAGTTGTGTAAAGCAGGTTAACTTAAAAACGGAGGAAACATGAAAGCTATGATAGTTAATATGGTTGTAGCAACAGGATTAATGATTGCAGGCAGTTCGATGGCGGCGGATATGCCGGCAATTGCCAAGAAAAACGGTTGCGCCAATTGTCACTCGATTGACAAAAAACTGGTCGGGCCAGCTTGGCAAGCAGTGGCTGACAAGTACAAGGGTGATGCAACTGCTGCAGATAGCCTGATCGCTAAAATTGCCAAGGGCGGCGGCGGCGTATGGGGTGCTGTGCCTATGCCTGCTCAACCAAAGCTTAATGAAGCAGATAACAAGGAGTTGGTCGCTTTCATTCTGGGCTTGGCCAAGTAGGTTCGGAGTCATGTTTGAAGAGACGGCCCGGGCTGGATTCTCGACTAGCGGTGGGTAACCTGAGGGCCGGCCAACCCTTCATGCGCAAACCATACTGGGATTCAGGCTCGATTTAAGGATGTTATCGATATTGCGAGTACAGGTGTTTATGCGGTATCGCAGTGTTTTACTAATCGAAAGTTGTTAGTTTCCAGTAGTCAGGTTTGTTTTTGTAGTGTTTGTCTGCAGGTGGTGCACCCGCTGACTTGTTGTGTGGTGCATAGGTTGCGGTATGTGAATTTTCATTAACCAGCGAAACTAAGGAGAAATCATCATGAAAAGCGAGTGCATTCATTGGGGCGATGTCAGTGGGTCTGTTGACATTTGTCTCGACGGCATCATGGGCTGCAGGGCCTGAGGCAGTAAGCATTGTTCAAGATCCGACTGCAGTAGGCACACCAGTTGGTAAGCGTGCACCAAAAACGCTTAAATTTACCCTGGAAGCTCAGGAAGTGCTCGGGGTTCTGGATGCGGCAGCCAAAACCACCTATACCTACTGGACATTCGACGGAAAAGTGCCGGGTCCGATGCTGCGTGGCCGTGTCGGGGACACGATAGAAATTACATTGAAAAACGCCAAGAGCAGCTTAATGATTCATAACATCGACCTGCATGCGGTATGGGGTCAAGGTGGCGGTGCTGCATTGACGAACGTCGCTCCTGGGGAAGAGAAGTCATTTGTCTTCAAGGCACTCAATCCGGGTCTGTATGTTTACCACTGTGCTACACCGGTGATACCGCAGCATATTTCGAGCGGCATGTATGGCATGATCCTGATCGAACCGGAAGGCGGCCTGCCCAAGGTCGATAAGGAATTCTATATAATGCAAGGCGACATGTATACCGAGGCGGTGGCGGGCAGCAACGAGGTACTATTCAACCTGCATGAGATGATGGAAGAAAAACCAACTCACGTGGTGATGAACGGTTCTGCCGGTGCTTTGGCGGCCAACCCGATGAAGGTCAAAGTGGGCGACGATGTCCGTATTTTCTTCGGTGTCGGCGGTCCTAACCTGACTTCATCTTTCCATGCGATCGGTACAATTTGGGATAAGGTTTACACTGAAGGCAGCACCGGTGCTCCGGCGCTCAATGTGCAAACCACATCGGTACCTCCCGGCGGATCAACCATGGTGGAATTCAAAGCACGCGTTCCGGCCAAATACATACTGGTTGACCACGCGCTTACCCGCTTGATGAAGGGTAACGTCGCAATTATCCAGGCTGAAGGCGCAGATGTGCCTGAGCTGTTCCGTGCAGGTAAGGTGAAGGAATAAGGAAGTATTAATCTGATTTTATCGCCCGTCCCAACAAGACGGGCGTGAATTCAGCAGAGCAAGGCCTAACCGCCTTGCTTTTTTTGTTTCTGGTGACAGCGCATGAAGCAATATCGTGTAATTCCCATTTCATTTTAAAACAACAATAATCATGTAGGGTGCGCTCCGCGCACCAACGATGATGGTGCGTGAAACGCACCCTACGGAATTGTATTTATAATTTCAAAATAGAATAACCGACGATGCAGTTGTGACGCTATCAAGACCGGTCTTGCGATAAACCCCTTTCCTGCCACCATGCATAGATGACAGGGATGACGATCAGGGAGAGCAGCGGTGCGGAGATCATGCCGCCCACCAGGGGTGCGGCAATGCGCTTCATCACATCTGCCCCGGTGCCGGAGCTGACCATCACCGGAATCAACCCGGCCACGATCACCGACACCGTCATCATTTTCGGGCGTATGCGCAGCAGCGCCCCGTGCACGATAGCCAGCTGCAAATTCTGCTGGTTTACCGGCCGGCCGGATTGGCGCAGTTCCGCGATGGCCTGATCAAGATAGAGCAGCATCACCACGCCGAACTCGGCCGCCACGCCGGCCAGGGCGATGAAACCCACCGCGACCGCCACCGACAAGTGATAATCCAGCAGGTACACCAGCCAGAAGCCGCCGGCCAGCGAAAAGGGCAGGCACAGCAGCACCAGCAGCACTTTGCCACCATTGCGGAAATTCATGTACAGCAGTGCCACCACCAGCAGCAACGTGAGCGGGATCACCCACAGGAAGCGTTCCTTGGCGTGCTGCAGGTTGGCATATTGCCCCGTCCACGCGATGGCGTAGCCCGGTTGAAGTTCAACGGTTTTTGCCACGGTGGCTTGTGCCTCGGCGATATAGCCGCCCAGATCGCGTCCGGCGAAATCAAGATAGATATAGGCCACCAGGCGGCCATTCTCGCTTTTGATCTCGACCGGCCCGTCATTCACAGTCACGCTGGCCACCGTGCCCAGCGCTACTTGCGCGCCGGAAGGCGTCATGATGCGGCTGTTCTCAAGCGCGGTGAGTGAATCGCGGTAAGCGCGCGGATAGCGCAGATTGATCGGGAAGCGGTTGCGACCCTCTATCACCATGCCGATGTTTTCTCCGCCTATCGCACCCTGCACCAAACGTCGCACGTCGGCTGCGGTCACACCGTAGCGCGCCGCTTGCTCGCGGTTCAAAGTGATATCCACGTACCGTCCGCCGGAAGCGCGGTCGGCAAAAGCATTGCGTGTTCCCGGCACGGTGTGCTCGATCACCTCTTCGATCTGTCTGGCCAGTGCGCTGACACCTTCAAGATCGGGACCGGTGACTTTGATACCCAGCGGTGTGCGGATTCCGGTGGACAGCATGTCTATGCGCGTGCGTATCGGATAGCCCCAGGAGTTGGTCAGTCCCGGCAGGCGCACCTGGTTGTCCAGTTTGCGGATCAGATCGTCCATGGTGACGCCGGGCGGCCACTGCTCGATCGGCTTGAGCTGGATAGTGGTCTCAAGCATCGAAAGCGGCGCCGGGTCGGTGGCGGTATCCGCGCGCCCGGCCTTGCCGAACACCCGCTCCACTTCGGGCATTTGCGCGATCAGGCGGTCGGTGATCTGCAGGATGTTCGACGCTTCGTCTATCGACACGCCGGGCAGGGTGGTGGGCATATACAACAGATCGCCTTCGTTGAGCGGCGGCATGAATTCGCTGCCCAGTTTGGCGAGCGGCCAGGCGGCGCTCAGCAGAAGAAGCAGGCACAGCGACAGCGCAAATTTGCGCTTTTGCAGCGCGGTTAACAGTAGAGGACGGTAAAGCGCGTGCAGCAACCGGTTCAACGGATTGCTTTGTTCTCGCATGATGCGACCGCGGATAAAATAACCCATCAACACCGGCGCCAGGGTGATGGCGAGCATCGCACTGGCTGCCATCGCATAGGTCTTGGTGTAGGCGAGCGGGGCGAACAGTTTGCCTTCCTGTCCGGTGAGGGTCAGCACCGGCAGAAAGGATACGGTGATGATCAGCAGCGAAAAGAACAGCGCCGGCCCCACTTCCAGCGAGCTTTGTTTGGCGATCGCCCAGTAATCGGGGTGATCTCCCGCGCGCTCCAGATGCTTGTGCATGTTCTCTATCATCACCACTGCGGCATCCACCATCGCGCCGATCGCGATCGCGATGCCGCCCAGCGACATGATGTTGGCGGTCACGCCCTGGTTTTCCATGACGATGAATGCGGCCAATATGCCGATAGGCAAGGTTATCACTGCCACCAATGAGGAGCGCAGGTGAAACAGGAATGCCAGGCAAACCAGAGCGACGATCAGCGATTCCTCGAACAGCTTCTCGCTTAATGTCTTGATCGCGCGGGCTATCAGCTTGGAGCGGTCATAAGTGACGACCAGTTCGATGCCGGGCGGCAGCCCGCTTTGCAGTTCATTCAACCGCGCCTTGACGCGGGTGATGGTTTCGAGTGCGTTTTCGCCGTAGCGCATGACGATGATGCCGCCGGTCACTTCGCCTTGTCCGTCCAGATCGGTCACGCCGCGGCGCAATTCATGTCCGATCTGGATCTGTGCGATATCTTCCAGATGGATAGGCACGCCCTGTGCGTTGACGCCGAGCGGTATGTGGCGAAAGTCGTCGATGCTCTTCAGGTAATTTTGCGCGCGTACGACATATTCGGCACGCCCCATTTCCATCACCGAGCCGCCGCCGGTCATATTGCTGTCGCGGATCGCCTGTTCGACTTGTTCCAGGCTCAGGTTGAATGCCGCCATGCGGTTGGGGTTCACTTCGATCTGGAATTGCCGCACCATCCCGCCGACGCTGGCAACTTCGGCCACGCCCTGCAGGCTTTGCAATTCATATTTGAGGAAGGAATCCTGCACCGCACGCAATTCATCGGCATCGTAGCGGTGATGGCGGTCCACCAGTGCGTATTCGAACACCCAGCCCACGCCCGAAGCATCCGGTCCCAGCGTCGGGATGACGCCTTCCGGCATCCTGTCCTCGATCTGGCTCAAATACTCCAGCACGCGCGAGCGCGCCCAGTAGGGATCGGTGCCGTCCCGGAAGATCACATACACATACGATTCGCCAAACATCGAAAAACCGCGCACCGCGGTCGAACCCGGCACCGACAGCAACTCGGAACTGATCGGGAAAGTGACTTGATCCTCCACCACCTGCGGCGGTTGTCCCGGATAAGCGGTTTTGATGATGACCTGCAGATCGGAAAGATCCGGAACGGCGTCCAGCGCCATATGGCGGGAGGAATAGATTCCCCATCCCGACAACAGCACGGCAATCAGCAACACCACCATGCGGTTTTTCAAAGACCATTCGATGATGCGTGCAATCATGCTTTAGCCCGATAAATTTCCGCGCAAGATGCGCGACGAATCAGTAATTACTTAAGGTAAAGCTAAATAAGTCCGCTCGCCGTCAAGTAGTGACTTGGCACGGGGTTATCGTGCTTAGGTCAA
Source organism: Gallionella sp. (assembly GCA_049298895.1). Lineage (GTDB taxonomy): Bacteria > Pseudomonadota > Gammaproteobacteria > Burkholderiales > Gallionellaceae > Gallionella. Next base: position 8,546 of record JBAQWL010000115.1, on the reverse strand, counting down.
TACTTGGTAGTTCCATCAGAGCCTGTCGAAGCGTTGGCCTGAGTAACAATCTTATTATTTTTCTGCCCGCCAGCGGACGCTCACCGAGTACCGCTCCCGACGCATAGCCGACACTGAATTCAAGTTGGCAGCGCACAATCAATCACGCAAATCTGGATACGATGGCTTTCTTCTGGTGTGAGCGTCTGTCGTAATCGGTCTTCAAGTTCTGCGGCACTACGGAGTTTCTTACCATCGGAAGGCGGCTTCGTCCATTTTTCGCCGAACCAGAAGACCAGATAAATTCCATGTCCTTCCGCGCCAGGATCACGGACATACTTGGGAATTAATTGCTCATGGATCGCGCGCCAGACATCGGGACTGCTATTTTTCTTGATTTCGATGGGGATATTGAATCCATTTGTTCCTCCGAATGAAACCTGGATGTCAGTCCGCTTATTGTCCGCATAATTTACCTCACGCTGCGCATTAATGCCGAGCTTGCCGAGCCGCTCGACTAGATCTGACAGCAGCGCATCGCGGCAATCACTCTCCGATTTTGGCTCATCTTTTTTCTTGTCGCCTTCAGCATAGCCCCAGTACTGCCTATAATCATTGGTGCTGCCGTCGCGGATTTTTCGGGCGATGTCGCGCAGATGATCGAACGTTAGTGCGGCGAGGTCAGCGGCACTGGCGGGTTGGAGGTTTGCGAGCGTTCGGCTGACTTCTTCGACACCCAGACGGCGGAACGTAGCCTTGCGTCGGGCGATGCGCTGGTCATGCAATGCGCCTCGCAAAGCGGTATGCCAAAGTGTGAGGGAAGGTAATGTCAACAGGCGTTCGAGTTCGCGGGTTGCAGTCTCGCTTGGATTGCCGCCAAGCTTGTTGATGAATGAACGCATCAGGTCGGCAGTGTGCATCGCCGGACTAACCCAACCTCCTCCCTCAGGACGTTCGGGTGAACAATTCGGTGCCAGCAGTTCTATCAGCAAAGCGAGTACGGTTTCCGGCAAGGCTGCATAAGGAAATCCACGCTCCCAGCTATCATGCAGAAAACCTGCTAACTGGTTTCGACGAGGCTTGCTCTTGCCTATGTATTGGAACAATTTTGCTGAATATGCGGCTGGGTCAATTATCAGTCCGCAAGCCAGCCAATAGACTCGCTGTGCGGCATCCATGCTTTCCAGTTCCAGTTTTCTCTCAACGATGGATGTAAGCACTTTCTTGTCGAGGAGATGTAACGCCCCTTTTAACAAAGGATCAAGGGCATTTCCCAATTGTTGTTTGCGGGCGCGCAATGGAAAACCTTCCAGCAATGGCGGTAACGCAATGCTCGCAACCTCGGAATAAGCGTCGTTGTATGCCAATGGATAGAGTCCGCTGATATGTTCCTTTCTCGCACGCAGCATAGGTAATGCATAAGCTATAAGCACCTCTGCGACTAATGCTGGTCTTGATTGAATTAGTGCATTAACCCAATCTGGATTTTCGCCAATATCGTAGGTGAAACGGAACACCAACAGACGTGATAGAACGGTATCGTTGAGTTGCATCGCATCCGTCGGGTTGCTCTGGAACAGTTCGTCAATACCCACTAGGCAAGGTGTGCGGACATAGTGCATCTTCCCTTTCAGTTCTAACTCGACAATTTCGCTGACAGTTGGGAGGCCGTTGCGGTCAAGGATATGACGAAAACCTGAATAGGCTGCCTCAACCAATTCCTTGTCTCCATCCAGAAAATCCTCAAGGCGCTTGCGAGGCGTTTCACCCGTGGCTTCGTAAATCAATCCGTTATAGGCTTGTGCCAAGTCATGTAGGATTTGCGGATAGGCGCTGCCATCCCGGATGGAACCAAGATGTTTTCGGTAATAGCCTACCCATTCGACTTTTCGTTTTTTTCGCTCAATATTCCTTTCGCGGTCTTGTATGGCGTGCTCCTGTTGCCATTCACCAATGGGGCAGGATGTAAACCATTCCAGCCATGGTTGGAAGATTGGATAAGCATTTGCCCATGACTCGAGAAACTCTAGTGCAGGGGCCGTCAAGTCTTGTTGTCCACCATCACGTATCAACATGTGAACAGCTTGATGAAAATAATACTGTGCCAAACCTTTTTGGGATTCTGAAGCCGCTTTCTTCAGATACCATATCCCGATGTCGGTGGGCGGAGAACCATGCAGCCTCATAGTGCATCGGCTCATGCAATACCAGACATTCTCCTGGTCGGCGCAGAGTGTGGCTCCGCGTTCGATCATCGCTTTGTAACGGCTGGGGCGATCAGCGAACCAGTTGGCAATGCGTTCAGTATGTTTTCCATCTAGCCTGGTATGTTCAAATTCATCAAGACCGACTCCGAGCCAATCGTAGAGGCGCTCATCGGTAATGGTATCGCCATGTGCCTCTAGTCCGCGCACCAGCAATTCTCCTGCAATCCGGTTAATACGAAACTTGTGGTCAGTTTTTTTCAATGCAACATGTCTTTGCACCAGTTGATCCAGAAGAGTGGGTAAGTCATCTCTGTTTGTTACAAACAGAAACTCATAGCCCCAGAAGGCGGAATGTGAACTGCGATCTTTTGGTTGGTGAAGGTAATCAAATATCTGCGTAGGTGAAATAACACTCGGATAAAGTTTGCGCAGAATAGCGCCGAGTATTCTATCGTCTCTATCTTCAACAGTGTTCGCACGAATATCTTTCGCAAGTTTCAGCAGTCTTGATCTGTCATCCGGTATGGCATGTATTAGCGCCTGAACCGCATTTTCACGAATTACCGGCCAATAGCTAGTTTCACGTACAACGGCTTCCAGCGAGTTGGTTAACGCAGGCATAGGTTCGCCATAACGTATGGCATCCAGCACACAGTCCAGCAGTACTTGATCGGATTCTGATCGCGAAGGTGATGAAATTATTTCCCTGAATACAAGCGCCATATCCGCCGTAGCCAGTGCACCAAAAGGCGGAGATGTCCAATCCTGCGAGCGGAACCAAGGATAACGTTGAGCTTCTTTTTTCAAGGCCACCAAGACTAGCTGTTTATCATCCACAGCAAAGTTACGCACGTCACCATAGAGCACCACGCCCAATGGATCGCGTTCGATCAGGGCAGGCCGTCCTTTGCGGCAATAAACAGACAGCCATGCTGCCAGACCGCGCAAGTCGGGTACCATGCCGCCATCCTCGCCCGTCATCAGCGCCAGTATGCGACCGAACGGCAGGCTGTGCTTCTCGACCAGTTCAGCCAGATAACGCGCCCCAAGATATTCGGCAACGCTGCGGTGTACGGGGATGCGCTGTTCTTCACCATCCTTCTGGAACAGATTGGTTTTCAGCGCCGCCAGCAAGGGCATGTCATGCGCCGTCAGATTCTTCCAGTAGTAGTGTTGATTGTCTGCTGCATCCTCGTCCAGAGCGAAACCGGCAATCCCGGACAGCAGGTGGATAGCACACAGGTATCCGGCGGCATCAAGCAGCGTGTCGGGGTGATGATTTTTTTCGCGCTTTGCTTGTCGGTGTTCCAGGCTTTTTTCACGCACGAGTTGGCGGCATGCCATTTCGTAAATTTCTTTTCGGCTTTGCGGCCATTCGTTACCGCCAACGGCCTCTACCAGCAAATTCAAAATTTGCGGATTGTGCAGCAACTCGCCCAACCCATGTTCACCAGACTTGCGAACGAATTCAGCCGGGTCGGGTACGCTGGTTTTATGACGGAGGATTTCGATAACATCGTTGTCAGTCAGCGGGTCGAGGTGCAAGGCAGCAACCTCACCATTGGGCGATACGCGCTTCAGCGTTGCGCTATCGCTTTCGCCCAGCCAGTCCGCCTCGCGGCAGGAAAGACGAAAGCGAGGGCAACCCAATTCTTCCAAACGCTTGCTTACTTGAGCAAGCGCTGTCCAACCATCGCCTCCATCTGCGCGCATCTCGTCCAGTGCATCTATGAACAAGGTTTTGCCCTGATATTCTGGGTTCAGCTTATATGTGGCAAAGTCGCGCGCCTTGATGGGCGGCTCGTTACCTGACTCCTCCGCTTCGTGCTTGAATGCCTCGGTCTTGCCCGCACCTGGATCGCCAAGTAGCACGTAAGCGTCTAGGTTGCGATAACTTTCCAGCGGATGGCTCCCCTGTTCATCCGGCTTATCGGACTTTCGTGTACAAGTACGCCGGACAAGGAAATGTTTTTCTGTCTTGCTCAAAGCCAGTGCTCCGCAGGATAGGAGAGGAATTCCACCAGAGGAATACCACCTTCGCCGACCAGCAACTTCCGGCACTTGCCGAAGTTTTCCGCAAACACATCAAGACCGCTGGCATGGCCGGAAGCAGGCCCGCTCTTCACTTCGATGGCGGTGATTTTCTTGCCGCGCTCAATTACAAAATCAACTTCGCGTGAGCTTTCGCGCCAGTAGTGGAGGCGACAGTCTGGGTGTCCGGTATTGTAAAGATGCGCACCTACAGCACTTTCCACCAAACGTCCCCAATAACTTCGATCCGCTTTGGCCTCTGCCTTGGTGTATCCCGATCCAGCTGACATCAAGGCATTGTTGAGCACATTAAACTTGGGGGAGGACGCACGCCGCCGGTGTTGCTGCCCCGCATATTTCTGCAAGCCGTAAATTAACCCTGCATTCCCCAACATTTCCAGATACCGGGCAAGCGTCGTTGTGTTACCTGCATCCTGAAGCTGCCCGAGCATCTTGTCGTAGGAAAGGATTTGGCCTGAGTAACTGCAGCCAAGGTGGAAGAGTTGCTTGAGCAGCGCCGGTTTATCAACCCGCGTCATCATCAGGATATCCTTCTCGATACTCGGTTCAATCAAACTTCCATTAACATAATTTCGCCAGCGCGACTCGTTCCGGATGTATGCGGCGCTACCGGGATAACCGCCGAAATAGATGTAGTCGTCCAAGTCGAAATCGAAGGCTTCGTGCATTTCGAGGAATGACCAGTGAGTAACGTGGATCAATTCATAACGACCAGTCAGGCTCTCGCTCATGCCTTTCTGCATCAACAAAGGTGATGAGCCGAGCAAAACGACATGCAATTTCAATCCCTCAGCCCGGTCTGCATCCCACAACCCTTTAACAGCTTCTGACCAGCGGGGAATTTTCTGGATTTCGTCGAGAACTAAAATGTGACCATCAGTCGATTCCCGTGTTGCTGCGCGAGCGCGTTGCCACTGCCTTACCAGCCATGCTGCATCTCGTGGACTGGCGTCTTGGTCATAGGCAACTTCTGCGGCAGATGTAAATCCGGGTATGCGAGGTGCATCCGGCTGATCGACAGGGACAAAGTGATAATCACTGCGCTCATACTGTGATAGAGCGTCATGCACCAACGTAGTTTTGCCGACCTGGCGAGGCCCAGCCACAAAAATCAGAAAGCGCGGCGGCTCCGAAAGCCAGTCAAGCAGGGTGCGAACTTCCTTGCGCTGATAAGGATTGGTGGGCATGATTACTATCCTGAGTTAATTTACTCAGGATGGTAATCAATAAACCAGATAAACTCAATGGGCATTTAACTTGTGCACGAACCGCATAGGCTACTGGGATTGATAGCTATTGCAACACCTAGTACTGCATGCTACAGATCTTTTAGCGTTAGAAGGCTTCTGGCGATATTCCCCGAGAATGACCGCTCCAGCACTGAGCTGCTATACACACATGCTAACTGCCTTACTGAAAGCCGTCACTAGTAATTCTTTGTGTCTAGTGCTTATCCGCATCGTGGTTGTGATCTTCATGCAGGCGCTGCGCAGCATCGCTCATCGACGCCGCCGCATCCAATAAAAACTGCCCGTTCACCGCAACTTGATCGCCTGCCTGCAAACCTGAAGTGATCTCGATTGAGTCGTCGGTTTCGATCCCGGTTTCTACTTTTACCGGTGTGAAATGGCCGTTGCCTTCGGCCACTATCACCATATCACCCTTGCCGGTGCGCATCACTGCGGAGCGGGGCACGACCAGTGCCTTGTGCGGTTTGGAGTGTATGGTGACATCAAGGAACGATCCTATCGGCAGCTTGTATTTGGTATTGTTGACGCTCAGCCGTGCCAGCACGGTGCGTGTCGTGCTGTCTACCGTGGGGGCGATAAACTTCAGGCGTGTCTTGATATCGCGCATACCCGGCTGCGGCAGCCGTATGGTCACCTGATCGCCTTCTTTCACCCAGGCAACTTGATCGGGATAAAGCGGCACATCGACCCAGACTTGCGACAGGTCGGCGAACGAAAACAACGGATCCATCGGTTTGACCGAGCTGCCTTCATGAGCATCGATCCGGGTGACAGTCCCGGATTGGGGCGCACGCATGGCAACCACTTCCCTGGGCCGGTAGGTTCTGTTGAGCTCTTCTATCAGTTCCTTGCCGGCATCGACGTACTGAAATTTTTCTATGTAAAGGATGCGTTTGGCAGAATTCTCCCGCAGCTCCATCATGTCGTACTCGGACATCCCCTTGCCGCTGATATGCGCGTCATCGGACAACATGTACTTCGAGAGCCGGTCCTTTTCCTTCAGGATTTCGATGTACTCGAACTGGGCTTTGAGCAATTCCGGGGAATAGATTTCATACAGCACCTGCCCGGCCGCGACTTGCTGGCCTAGCGTATTGATGTGGAGCTTTTTGATCACACCCTCGACTTTTGCGCTCAGGTTGAAAATCAGACTTTCGTCCGCGGCCACATTGCCATAGGCGTGGATGTCCTGGCTAAGCGTTTGCATTTTTGCTTCAGCCAGGCGCACGCCGAGTCGTTGCTGCGTGGCGGTATCAAGCTGTATACCGTGACCATGCTGGTGTTCATCCGGCTGTTCCATTTCCACCAGGTCCATGCCGCAGATCGGACATGTCCCCGGATGATCCTGGATGATCTGCGGGTGCATCGGGCATACCCAAAGCTTCTTTGCAGGGTTTGCCAAAGTTTTGTCGGTTGGTATTATTTGTTCAAGATTTGAACGAGCAACGGGAGCGGCATTAGCATCGCCGTCAGGCACATTTGCCGGATGATCACTGTATAAAAAACCGACAATTATCAGGATTGCGATCACACCTATGACCAGCCATCGCTTCGCATATTTGAAGGCAAACGCGTCAAGCATGATGAGATTCAGTTTTTTTATAGGCCGAGCCATGTTTACATAGCCTTTGGTAGTCGAATGCAGCGGCTGCTACTTGGCAGGTTTTTTGTAATCCGGATTCAAGTAACAAAAGCCCATTTGTTTTTTGGCAGCTTGGTTGCATGCCTCATAGTCGTAATATTTACATTCAGTAGACCACATCACTACACAATAAGGCGCCACTTTCGATGGGGCAATTTTCTCTTCCTGATTGGTTACGCAATCCCCCGAGCTTCCGATTGCACGCTTGCATTCAGCGTAAGAACCGTAGTTGCAATCATCCACACGAATCTTCCCTTCCGGTGATGTGGTGCAAAACGAAGCAGCAAACACATATTGCGTGTGCCAGATCGCAACGCACAGCAGCAGGCTGGTAATAATTTTGCCGGTTTGCATAATGATCTCATTTTCCCAACCCGGTGATAGAATCCAGTGATGGAATTAATGGGCGCGAACGGTTGCAATTAGCATTTTAATAGATGTATGGATTATACATGATAACCTGATAAACTAATAAATATGATTCTGTAGATGCCGGTGGAATACGGTTATCGTTTTCCCGGAATTGGGCTGTTTGCCGACCTGATGGTGGTGGCGCTTGGCATGTAGGGTCTAAAAGCGGGCAATATCTTTGCAGTACATGGTTGGATAGGGAGTTGATATGGTTATTCATAAGTTATTGTTGTTATTGTGCATATTGCTATTTACCGCCTGCGGAAAGCATGAGATGCCGACCTATCACTCGATAGATGTAACTGTGCCGCTTGAGCAGGCTGATTTTCACCTCACCGATTTTAATGGCAAGTCGCGCAGTCTGGCGGATTTCATGGGGAAGGTGGTAGTGTTGTTCTTTGGATATACCAGCTGCCCTGTGGCATGCCCAACCACGCTGGCCGATCTTGCACAGGTCATGCGCATGCTGGGCAAAGATGCGGACAGGGTGCAGGTGTTGTTTGTCACAGTAGATCCGGAACACGACAGCCCTGAATTGCTGGCGAAGTTTGTTCCTTCCTTTTATCCCTCATTCCTGGGTTTATTTGGCGATGCGCAGGCCACCGCACAGACAGCCAAGGCGTTTGGCGTCGGTTACGAGAAGCAGCATTACAAGAAAGGCGGCTACACTTTTCTTCATTCCGACGGCACGTTTCTGATCGGCACAAAAGGCCAGCCATTGCTGCTCTCTCGTTACGGGCAGAAAACTGAACTACTGGTGCAGGACATCAGGAAATTGCTGGCTGCCGGTCTGTAAACGATCGGGTATGGTCTGACCTTCCCTCGTATTCCTGCTTCGGTATCTTCATCGTCTTCCTTTCCAAATGTAATGTTAATTTTACGTCACCCTTGGAAGACGATTTTTCGGGGGAAGGTCAATGAAGACATCAATGAGTCGCAAAGGAAACTGCTGGGATAATGCGCCGATGGAGAGCTTCTTTGGCACGCTCAAAACGGAAAGCTTGC
>JBAQWL010000114.1:0-5237 GCA_049298895.1 Gallionella sp. | reverse complement strand
GGCCAAGTAAGCAGCCTAAGGATCAGAAGCGATACAAGAAAAGCCGACGAGAGTCGGCTTTTCTTGCCAGTGTATTTGTGGCGTTAAAATTGACAAGCGGCGCGCCGTCTCTGCATAATCAGCCTGGATTCTCCCAGGGGGTTGCCATGCCTTTTCGTTATATTCGTTTGCTTCTACTTGTCACCATTGCGATGCTTGTGTTGGGATGTGAAAAATCATCCTCTACTACTGATCAAGGAGCTTCCGAAGAATTGGTCATACGTATCGGTGCGTCGGCACCGTTGACCGGACCGCAGGCACATTTGGGCAAGGATAATGAGAACGGCACACGCATGGCGGTAGATGATGCAAACGCCAAAGACATCGTGATTGGCGGGCGCAAGGTGCACTTCGAGTTGATCAGCGAAGACGATCAGGCTGACCCCAAGACCGCGACCATCGTGGCGCAAAAATTGGTGGATAACAAAGTCAGCGGCGTGATCGGTCATCTTAATTCCGGTACCAGCATACCCACAGCAAAAATCTACAGCGATAACGGTATTCCGCAGATTTCACCTTCGGCCACAGCGGTCGCTTATACCGCACAGGGATTCAAGACCACGTTTCGGGTGATGGCGAACGATGCACAGCAGGGCCGCGTACTGGGTGAATATGCGGCTAAGAATCTGGCGGCTAAAAAGATTGCAGTGATTGATGATCGTACTGCCTATGGTCAGGGTCTGGCGGATGAATTCATCAAGGCGGCGCTGGCCAATGGTGCGCAAATTGTCGCTCACGAATACACTAACGACAAGGCGATGGACTTTACAGCGGTACTGACTGCGGTCAAGGGGAAAAAACCGGATCTGCTGTTCTATGGCGGGATGGATGCACAGGGTGGGCCGATGGCGAAGCAACTCAAGGCGCTTGCTTTGAAGCTGAAATTCATGACAGGTGACGGCGGCTACACGCCGGAATTCATCAAGCTTGCAGGTAATGCGGCGGAGGGGACTTACGCTTCATTGCCCGGTGTGCCGTTGGACAAGATGCCAGGCGGGAAAGAGTTTCAGGCACGCTTTGTTGCCAAGTATCAACCGATACAGTTATATGCTCCGTATTGTTATGATGCGGTGAACGTCATGATCGCCGCGATGCAGAAAGCCGGTTCTACAGATCCGGAAAAATATCTGCCCGTACTCGCCGGCATCTCGCACGACGGAGTGACGGCAAGGATACAATTCGATGAAAAAGGTGATTTGAAGGGCGGTGCCATCACAGTATATCAAGTGCTAAACGGCAAATGGCAACCGCTGGAAACGCTGGGGGCAATGACTCCGGCGGCGAATTAAACCAGCAGCAATAAAACATAGAACGACACGTGCAACGTGTCGTTCTATGTTTTAACTTTCCGATTTATTTCGAAGGCGAAACAAGGCGGCGACGAGCGAACGAGGCGGGCGGTGCAGGTAGCACGGCTAGGAGTAAGCGAGGAAGCTAACGCAGTGTCACCGATGAAATAGAATTGGAACTATGGAAATTCTCTTACAGCAAATCATCAATGGCCTCGTGCAGGGCAGCGTGTATGCGCTAGTCGCGCTGGGCTATACCATGGTGTACGGCATACTCGGCCTGATCAATTTTGCGCATGGCGAAGTGGTAATGATAGGCGCGATGCTGGCGCTGTCAGCACTCACTGCCATGTTGGGCTTGGGCGTGCCGACGGTGTTGGCATTGCCATTCAGCATAGGCTTGGCGATGCTGGGTTGCATGGTGCTGGGTTACAGCATCGAGCGTGTTGCCTACCGACCATTGCGCCATGCGCCTCGTCTCGCTCCACTGATCACCGCGATTGGTCTCTCCATCGTGTTGCAGAACCTGGCGATGATGATCTGGGGCCGCCAATATCATGCCTTCCCGCAATTGATGACTAACACGCCGCATATTTTCGGCGGTGCGATCATCAACGATATTCAGATCATCATCTTCGTGTTGGCTGTGGCGATCATGGCAGGGCTGCTGTTATTGGTGCATCGTACTCGCCTCGGACGTGCGATGCGCGCGGTGTCCGAGAACCAGCATGCCGCGCAACTGATGGGCGTTGACGTCAATCGCGTGATCTCGATCACCTTCATGCTCGGCTCGGCGCTCGCTGCAGTGGCGGGAGTGATGGTCAGTGCTAACTACGGTTTGGCGCATTACTACATGGGATTTCTGCTTGGCCTGAAAGCCTTCACTGCGGCGGTGTTAGGCGGCATCGGCAACCTGCGCGGCGCGATGCTGGGCGGATTGTTGCTCGGACTGATCGAAAGCCTGGGCGCGGGCTATGTTGGCGATTTGACCGGCGGATTCCTCGGCAGCAACTATCAGGATGTGTTCGCCTTTATTGTACTGATCGCAGTGCTGGTGTTCAGGCCCTCAGGTCTGCTTGGCGAGCGCCTGGCGGAGAGAGCATGAAGTTTACCCAGAGACCCTGGATGCAACTTGCCACGTTGGTAATCGCTTTGCTGCTGTTGCCTTTCATCACAGACGCGCTGCTCGGGCGCGGTTGGGTGCGCATCATGGACTTCGCCATGCTTTACATCATGCTGGCGCTCGGTCTGAACATCGTGGTCGGCTACGCGGGCCTGCTCGATCTGGGTTACATTGCATTCTACGCAGTGGGCGCGTATTGCTACGCGCTGACCGGATCACCGCATCTGACACTTGCGTTCCCGATGGCGTTCCCCGATGGCGTGCACCTGCCGTTCTGGATCGTCTTGCCGCTGGCGGCACTGGTGGCGGGCGGTTTTGGCGTGTTGCTCGGGGCACCCACATTGCGCCTGCGCGGCGACTACCTCGCCATCGTCACGCTGGGTTTCGGCGAGATCATCCGCATCTTTTTGAACAATCTCAACGCGCCCATCAATCTGACCAACGGCCCGCAGGGTATCAGCCGCATCGACCCGGTCAGTGTGGCGGACGTGCCGCTGAACATCACGCAGAATATCTTCGGCATCGCATTCCCGTCGGTACATCTTTATTTCTACCTGTTCCTGGCATTTACCGCACTGGTGATCTTCGTCTCGCAGCGGCTGGAAAGATCGCGCATCGGGCGGGCATGGATGGCGATACGCGAGGACGAGATTGCCGCATCCGCGATGGGCATAGACACGCGCAACCTCAAGCTGCTGGCGTTCGCGATGGGCGCGATGTTCGGTGGCGCGTCCGGTGCGCTGTTCGCCGGATTCCAGGGCTTCGTCAGTCCGGAGAGCTTCAGCCTGATGGAATCCATCATGGTGCTGTGCATGGTCGTGCTGGGCGGCATGGGCAACATCGCCGGGGTGGTCCTGGGCGGCGTGCTGCTGGCCGTTCTGCCCGAAGTGCTGCGCCACAGCGTTGTGCCGCTGCAACAGGCATTGTTCGGCAAAACGGTCGTCGATCCCGAGAGCTTGCGTATGCTGCTGTTCGGCGGCGCGTTGATCGTGATGATGTTGTACCGTCCCGCCGGGCTGCTGCCGTCGCGCGTGCGCAGGCGCGAGCTGGATACCGATGAAGCGCCAGAATCGGTATGACAATATGACTCCATTATTGCAACTCTCCTCGATCGGCAAGCAGTTCGGTGGACTGAGTGCGTTGAACGATGTGTCGCTGCACATCCTGCGCGGCGAGATCTATGGCCTGATCGGCCCGAACGGCGCGGGCAAGACCACGCTGTTCAATGTCATTACCGGGCTGTACCAGCCGGGCGCGGGCGAATTCCAGTTCAATGGCGCGCGCTATCAAGCATGCAAACCGCATGTCCTGGCTCAGGCCGGCATTGCGCGCACCTTCCAGAACATCCGCCTGTTCGCCAATCTTACCGCACTGGAGAACGTGATGATAGGCCGCCATCTGCGCACCTGCGCCGGCGTGTTCGGCGCCTTGCTGCACAATCGGGCAACGCGCAGCGAAGAGCGCGCCATCACCGAACGCGCGCGCGAACTGTTGCGTTATGTCGGGATAGACAAACCCGCGCAGACCCTCGCCAAGCATCTGTCCTATGGAGAACAGCGCCGCCTGGAGATTGCCCGCGCCTTGGCCACCGATCCGTTGCTGCTGGCGCTAGACGAGCCCGCCGCCGGCATGAACGCCACCGAAACCGCAAGCCTCAAGACGCTGCTGCAGACCATACGCGATCGCGGCATCACCGTGCTGCTGATCGAACACGATGTCAAACTCATCATGGGACTATGTGACCGCGTCGCGGTGCTCGATTACGGCAAGAAGATCGCCGAAGGCGTGCCGGAGGAGGTGCGCAAAGATCCCGGCGTGATTGCTGCGTATCTCGGAGGCTGCGATAACTAACCCGCTGCTCGAGGTTCGCGACTTGCACGTCGCCTATGGCGGCATCCAGGCGGTGAAAGGCATAGCCCTGCAAATCGCGCCTGGCGAACTAGTCGCGTTGATCGGCAGCAACGGCGCGGGCAAGACCACCATGCTGAAAACACTGGCGGGCCTGCTCCATCCGGCCAGCGGACAAATCCAATATGATGGTAAAAGTCTACACAATGTTGCAGCGCATCAACGCGTGGAGATGGGCATGGCTTTGGTGCCGGAAGGCCGTGGCGTATTCGCGCGCCTCACCGTGCAGGAGAATTTGCAAATGGGTGCATACAGTCGCAGCGATCAACATGAAATCGCGGCAGATTTGGCACGCATGCATGAACTCTTTCCGCGTCTCGCCGAACGCAAAGACCAACTTGCCGGAACGCTCTCCGGCGGCGAGCAGCAAATGGTCGCGATGGCGCGCGCGCTGATGAGCCGCCCGCGCTTGTTGATGCTGGACGAACCCAGCATGGGACTCGCGCCGCTGATGGTGCAAAAGATATTCGACACCATCCGCGACATTGCCGCACTAGGCATGAGCATCCTGCTGGTCGAGCAAAATGCCAGGCTCGCCTTGCAAGTCGCACAGCGCGGCTATGTGATGGAAAGCGGCGCGATCACCTTGTCGGGTGCGGCGAGTGAGCTGCTAGGCAGCGATGCGGTGCAGCGCGCGTATCTGGGGGGTTGAGCGTAGCGATACTCAACATAAAAACCAACACCGCCGGGGGACAACCGCTCCCTCGCCACTTGTGGGAGAGGGTTGGGGAGAGGGGTGATAAATCAACATCGCCGGGGGTTGCCCGGCAGCAAGCTACTTTCTTTTGCTTCGCCAAAATGAAAGTAGCCAAAGAAAAGGCGACCCCGGTTTCCCGCCCCTGCGGGGTACCCTGCGTTGCTCGACTGGTCAGGCGGCT
>JBAQWL010000113.1:0-7098 GCA_049298895.1 Gallionella sp. | reverse complement strand
GTCTGGCGGCGTGCTTCCTTGATTCCATGGCAACTCTCGGCCTGCCAGGATATGGCATGGGCATCCGATACGAATATGGCATGTTCAATCAGAAGATTGAGGATGGCTGGCAGGTGGAGCATCCGGACAACTGGCTGCGCTATGGCAACCCATGGGAATTTCCTCGTCCCGAAGTGCTTTACCCGGTGAAATTTCATGGCCGAGTGGTGCAATACAACGATGAGGGTGGCAACTTGCACAGTCACTGGATCGATTCTGATGATGTCATGGCGATGGCTTATGACACGCCGGTTCCGGGCTATGGTCTGAACACAGTCAATAATATGCGCTTGTGGTCGGCCAAGGCCTCGCGCGATTTTGACCTCAAATATTTCAACGAGGGAAACTATATTAAGGCGGTGGAGGACAAAAACGAATCGGAAAATCTTTCCAAGGTGCTCTATCCCAATGACACCACTGAAATGGGGCGGGAACTTCGGCTCAAACAACAATATTTTTTCGTCAGCGCCTCGCTGCAAGACATTTTGTTTCGCTTCCAGAAACATCATAATGTTTTCGACGAACTGCCAGACAAAGTGGCAATTCAGTTAAACGACACTCATCCTTCAATCGCCATTCCAGAACTGATGCGCCTGCTGGTTGATACCCATCATCTGGAATGGGAACGCGCTTGGGGTATCACTACCCGAACCTTCACCTATACCAATCACACGTTGATGCCGGAAGCTTTGGAGACTTGGCTGGTAGCACAGTTTGAGTCTATCTTGCCACGCCACTTACAGATCATTTACGAAATTAACCAGCGTTTTCTGAAGGGGGTCATGCATAGCTATCCCGGCGATACCGAGCTGCTCAAACGCATGTCCATTATCGACGAAACCCATGGTCGTCGTGTGCGTATGGCGCATCTCGCAATCGTGGGTAGCCATCATGTCAACGGTGTCGCACAGCTACATTCCGAGTTGATGAAAACAACCATCTTTGCCGACTTCGACCGATACTACCCCGGCAAGCTCACCAATATTACCAACGGCATCACCCCACGCTTGTGGTTGAACCAGGCCAACCCTGAGTTGGCCAGCCTGATCACCGATCACATCGGCAAAGGCTGGATCACCGACCTGTCTCAATTACGCGAGTTGATAAAGCTGGCCAAAGACAACAGCTTTCAGGCCAAATTCCGCACCGTCAAAAGAACCAATAAAGTTCGTTTGGCCAAGCTGGTGATGGCCAAACTGGGACTGAAAATCGACCCTGATAGCATGTTCGATATCCAGGTCAAGCGGATACACGAATACAAACGCCAACTCCTCAACCTGCTCCACGTCATCACGATGTACAACCGCATCCGTTCCAATCCGTCACTGGATGTTGTACCGCGCACGGTGATTATTGCCGGCAAGGCGGCACCCGGATATGCCACCGCAAAACTCATTATCAAATTAGCCAACAGTGTGGCAGACATTGTCAACAACGACCCCGCCGTGCGCGGCCTGCTAAAACTGGCGTTCATCCCCAACTACGATGTCTCTATCGCCTGCGAGATTATCCCGGCGGCAGACCTGTCGCAGCAAATTTCCACTGCTGGTACCGAAGCGTCAGGCACCGGCAACATGAAGCTCGCCCTCAATGGTGCGTTGACTATAGGTACATTGGATGGCGCGAACATTGAAATCATGGATGAAGTTGGCATGGAAAACATTTTCATTTTTGGACTAGACACGCAGGAAGTTGCCGCACTGAAACACTCTGGCTACAATCCGTGGGATTACTATCATGCCAATACTGACCTTAAGTCGGCTCTGGATATGATAGGTTCAGGATACTTCTCGCCCGATCAAGCCGATCGCTTCAAGCCTATTGTCGACAACCTCACGCATGGTGGAGACAGCTACTTGTTGCTGGCCGATTATGCCGCCTATATCGCTGCACAGGAACAGGTGAATGCACTCTACCTGGATCATCAACAATGGACGAAACGTGCCATTCTTAACGTTGCCGGTATGGGAAAATTTTCCAGTGACCGAGCCATAAGCGAATATGCAAGAAAGATATGGGATGCAAAGCCGGTGCTTAAATAGACTCCGTAGCTGCTACTACTGACATATAAAATATGGGGGGTTCAGTCGCTTCCAATTGTTATTTTTATGAAAGTACACACTGGAATCGGTTAAAATTTCACGGCTGCCCATTCAGGATTTTTCAGACAATGGACATGATAAGTTTGCTTTTCCTGCTATTGCTAGCTGCGTTAGGCTGGTTCTGGTTCGACAGTCTGCGTGCGCTTGAGATTGCCCGGAATATGGCAAAAAATGCTTGTCGCAATGCCAAAGTGCAATTTCTCGACGCCACGGTCGCAAATATCTCGCTTGCGCTGGCCCGCGACCAGTCCGGGCGCAGAGTATTGTGCCGCACCTATCGCTTCGAATTCAGCGAGACAGGTAACACCCGACTTGAAGGTCGACTGATCTTGTTTGGCGACAAGATCGAGTCAGTGACGATGGAACCCTATCAAATATTGCCTTGAACATATCCCAGCCGTGAACGGGAACGCGGCTTCAAATAGTACATTCCGGAATCTCATACCTCGTTACTACACAGCCCAGACACATAACGGAATGTTGTTCTTCTCCGAAGCGGTCACTCAAGTTTTCAGCTCATAAAATCGAATTTGATTGCCCCCTGCATCTTTGGATTGATACATCGCTATGTCGGCCCATTTGACAATCTCATCCGTGCTGGCCTCGTGTTTGATGAACAGCACCACGCCGATACTCGCTGAGCAATGGTGCTCAATAGTGGTTTCTACATTTCCATCGTGCAAAACTTTAAACACATAAGGCTTGGCCAGAGAGATGCCAATTTTATTAGTGATGCTGCTGGCTTGTCTGGTGGACTCGGCCTTATCCACATCCAGCTCTTTGAGCACTACCACAAACTCATCTCCGCCGAAACGTGCCACCGTGTCTATCTCACGTACACAACTGCTGATACGGTGCGCTACTTCTATCAGAAGTAAATCACCCGTTTCATGCCCGTGTGTATCATTGAGTGGTTTGAAATTATCCATATCCATGAAAATCAACGCACCATAAAGACTACTGCGCTTGCTGGCGACCATGGCTTGTTCCAGCCGGTCGTATAGCAAGCGACGATTGGGGAGTTGCGTCAATGTGTCATAGAAGGCCAATTTGTGAATTTGCCCCTCTGCAAGCTTGCGCTCGGTGATGTCACGCGATAGCACAATGAATCTAGCTTCATGCGTAATGGCAGATGGCAGTTTGGCAACTGACAGTTCAAACCAGCTATCTCCTTTTGACGAGGTGAGTTTGACTTGCCGTCCAAATGACTGATTCTTCATACCAGCTTCTGAAATCGCTGCAAGCACTTCCCTAGCTGCAGATGGAGGAAGTATTTCTTCAACTGTTCGTCCGAGCAGCATATTCTCAGAGGCGGCAAGCAAGTCGCCCCGGTTTCCCCAAACGTTTAGATAACGCCCCTTGCGGTCTATTTCAAACATCAAATCAGGTACGGCCCCCAATACAGTCTCGAAACGTAGATTGCTGATTCTGAGTTGCTCTTCAGTCCGCTTTCGTTCAGTAATATTGCTCATCACGATGCGTACTATGGGTGTACCGTCCGCTTTGACTACCCGCAAACAATCCAACTGGGCATAAAAGCGGGAACCGTCACCGCGCAGGAGAGTAAGTTCACAACTCAGTTTGTTATCGATTTTTTGCACGGAAAGGAAATGGCGATGCCAGCGATCGTGATCCTCCGTGGCAACAAAAGGAGCGAAGTGGCAGTGCGGTAAATTGTTGCGTTCCACTCCGAGCAGCGTAGCACCAGTGAGATTGATTTCGTCGATCAAGGCCTCGTGGTTAAGGGTGAGATAACCGACGGGGGCAAAGTCGTAGAAATCTACGTAGCGGTCGTGAGATTTCTCGAGTTCAATCTGGGACTGCCGTAACGCCTCGTTCTGCATCTCCAGCTCGATCTGACGAACCCGAAGTTCGTGCAGGAGTCTCTCTGCAGGGCGCAGCACCTGCTTCGTATCTGGCGCGTACGGGAGTTTCGCCTCGGCGGCTTTTCGCAGCTTGTCTTGCTCAGTCGACTTCTCGCTCAAGACATCTCCTTAACAGGTGTGCAGCTTCCAAGTCTGGCCGAGTGACAGCCTATGCCAATAAACTAACATCAACTTGCCCGTCCATAAAATCGGGTCTCGCTCAGACAGTTTATTAAATGACGCATAGCGCTCAATGTTTGCGGTTTTTTCTTTAAGCACTGAATGTCCGCAGCACACAGTACTATGCCAAGCTTCTACAATGATTACCTCAGAAAGGGACGTTTAGCAACTGCTCTGGGCGCTCGACTCTCCTGGGTACTTCTCTCAAACACATAGTTAGGCAATGTCCTCATGTATGCAAAGATAATTACCCTCGGTGTCCTTGAACCAGGCGGCCTTCTCAGCGCCCAATATGCAAATATGGTCAACGGTTTTTAGTCCGGGGAAATCATAATCCTCAAAAACGACGCCGGTCATCTTAAGCTCATTGATGGCCATTCCGATATCCTTCACTTGGAAGCTAACCGCCGTGTGATCCGCTTTAGTCCCCCCTTCCTTTGGAAAAAGGGCGATCACTGCGCCGCCTCCACATGCGTAGACAAATTTCCCATCAGGCCTGGTCCCGACAGGGCTCAATCCAAGCTTGTTTTCATAGAAATCACGTGCACGCTTCATGTTCATGACCGGCAAAATCGTAGTTACTGGGGCATTCGTCAACATGACTACCTCCTTTAAGGTTTCTGCTTATATCACTTCAGATTACAGATAAAACTATGTTCGGCCCTGCCAACAAAAAACTGAGGGAAGTTGACGAACTTCGCCGCCCAGCTGAATTATGCTCCAACTATTTCATAACAACTACGTCTGAATATTGAATTCTTCCTGGTACTGACCTGCTCCAGGCTTTTCTTACCAGCTAAATTGAGGGTATGGCTTCATTACACTGCCCGTTGATGGTGCCGGTGAGCATCCCACAGCGCTGAAACGGCGCCGGGATCCGTCTGATGCGGGGCATGGCTTTTGCGACGCAGATGTGTATCATCGCACAGTGTGAAACAAAGCATGGTGGATTCTAATCCGCGTATCCCGGCCAATACTTTGGCTTTCAGGGTGGGATGTCTCTCGTTAGATTTGGACAGATGGACAGATATCAAGAATGAATCACGCTAAAGGAGGGGGAGTGGAATTACTTTCTGCACCGGGTATGGGTGTGCTGTTCGTCTGCACAGCGGACATCTGCCGCCTACCTGCCGAGAAAGTCTTTGCCCAAGATACTGAAAGCGGCGACTCCCGTTGATTAACAAACCCTATTCCTTATTGGCTGGCATGCTGATGCTTTGTGTAGTCGCGGTAAGCGCTGGCGTTGTTGATTTTTCTCCCAGCCTGTTGCGTTACATCGCAAAAAAATGGGGGGATGGAGCCGTAGACCGGTTGCAAGCTTGGCGCAGCACAGAGCTGGAAGGGCTGGCCAACCGGCCCAATACGCAAGCGGTGTTGAGCAAGGACGAATTGCAATTTTTCAATCGCTTCTGGAACGAAGTTCCTTATTACAGTGACCAAAAACACTGGGAAATAACAGACTATTGGGCGACACCGATCGATACGCTTGCGTCGAACGGCGCCGACTGCGAGGATTACGCCATCGCCAAGTATTTCAGCCTGAAAGAGCTGGGAGTACCGCCGGAAAGTCTGCGTATCACTTATGTGCGTACATTGAAGCTCAATGAAGCACATATGGTACTAGCCTACTACCCGACTCCGGATGCCGATCCATACATTCTTGACAACCTGACTGAAAGTCTCGTTCCTGCATCTGAGCGAGACGATCTGGAGCCAGTGTATAGTTTCAACGATGACGATTTGTGGACAGCCACTGCCTCTTTCAAGGGAAAGTCTGGCCAGATACGTTTATGGAGCGAGCTGTTGGCCAGAATGGAAAAAGAGCGGCAAATGTAGCCGCATGGAGAGGCTTTTTTGACTTTATTCAAACAACTATTCTGGGGTACAACGATCGCGTTTACGGTGATACTGGGCGGGACTGAGGCCATCTACATCCGGAATGCACACAAATATCTGCAGGAGCAATTAGCTTCGCATGCACAGGATGCCGCGACCTCATTAGGTATGGCACTGCCAGCCGCGATGGCCGAGAACGATATGGTGCTTGCCGAGGTAACCATCAACGCGCTATTCGACCGCGGCTATTACCAGTCGATACGAGTGCTGGATACCCAAGGCCAAACCGTGGTGCTGAAAACTTTGCCGCCTATTCTTGGCGAGATGCCGCAGTGGCTCGCAAAAGTTATGCCGTTGGAGATGCCCTCGGCAGAATCGCTGATCAGCAAGGGCTGGCGCCAACTGGGACGAGTAGTAGTATCCAGCCATCCTAACTTCGCCTACAAGCAGTTATGGAGGACATTATTGGAAGTCACGCTGGGGTTGACACTTTTGTATGGGCTGTCACTGCTAGCCTTGTACAGTTTTCTCACAAGGATACTCAAACCGTTGCGTGCCATCGAAGACGTGGCGAATGCTATCAGAGCGCGTGACTTCCAGCAGATCAGCTCAATCCCCCGCACGCGTGAACTGCACAACGTGGTGAACGCTATCAACTCGATGTCCAGTATGTTGCACAATATCATCGAGCACGAAGTGCATCAGGTGATGCGTTTTCGCGATGAGTCCACCAAGGATGCATTGACCGGGCTCAAGAATCGACGGGCTTTTGAGGTGTATGTTGAGTCACTCCTCAAAGATAGCAAGAATCTGGGATCGGGGGCGATGTTCATGCTGCAGATCGATGATTTTCAAGGGTTCAACATGCGACATGGTTTCGGGCAAGGCGACGTATTGCTGAAGGACATATCGGTTGCATTGCAGTCCATATGGCAAGAAAGAGACATGATGCGATCTCGGGTCAATGGCGCAACTTTTTTCCTGGTGGCGCCAAATCTCTCCCATGATGAATTTCTGCAGCTAGGGGAGGTTCTGACGAAATCTGTCGGTTCCGCTGTTGATGCGCGACAGGATGA
>JBAQWL010000112.1:0-3495 GCA_049298895.1 Gallionella sp. | reverse complement strand
GAATTCGATAAGCGCTTAGTTGAGTTATTGCAATGGATAAAGAACGATTCATTGGAAATCGCTGGCCTGTACGAGCAAAGGGAATTCGGTAAAGCCTTAAGGCTGATTATGGAATTGGCAGACAAGTGCAATATGTATGTAGATCGATTAGCACCATGGGCACTGGCTAAAAACTTTGAACAAAACAGAGAACAAATCCATGTTGGTTGCTCAATTGCCCTTAATGCATTCCGCCTCCTCACCCTGTACCTCAAGCCAGCGCTACCGAAGCTTGCGGAAAGCGTCGAGTCCTTCCTTAATATTCCACCCCTCAAATGGGAAGATTCGCAAACATTGCTTCCTGATGGGCATGCCATCAATTCATACCAACACCTTATGACACGCATAGACCCAAAGAATATCGAAGCCATGATCGCCGCCAATCGTGAATCCCTCACCCCCAGCCCCTCTGATGGAACTACTAGCCATTCGACTAAGCCCGCGAGCGGGCAAGTCGCTGGTTATCCCGCCAGCGGGCGAGGGGAGCTAGCCCATTCCGAGCAGCGCCATGCTGCGCATCAGCAACACACCACAAACAAGGAAATTGAAATGGCAGAAAACAATTTTGAGCCGTTCATCGGTATAGACGACTTCAGCAAGGTGGATCTGCGCGTGGCGAAGATCGTCAATGCCGAGCATGTCGAAGGCGCGGAGAAATTGCTCAAGCTGACGCTGGATATCGGCGAGGAAAAAACGCGCACGGTGTTCGCGGGGATCAAGTCGGCTTATGATCCGGAAAAGCTCAAGGGACGCATGACGGTGATGGTCGCCAATCTCGCTCCGCGCAAGATGAAGTTCGGTCTGTCGGAAGGCATGGTACTGGCGGCATCCGGCGATGCGCCCGGTTTATTCATCCTGTCGCCGGACGATGGCGCTCAACCCGGGATGAGAATCAAATAAACCTGAAAACGAACCTGCTCGCGCAATGACGCCAAGACGCAAAGAAATACAAAGCCTATCCAGACCCAAACTATCGCCTGATAGATGACGAGCGGATCATTTGTTGATTTGTTGTTTTTCTTGGCGTCTTTGCGTCTTGGCACGAGACTGCTTTTTAGAATAAATAGGAGGTGCTGACACAGCCTGCATGAATAATTATTCACTCGCCAAACTCTCGCAATTCTTTCGCCCGCGTCTGATCGATGCGTTGCGCGGCTACAGCAAAGCGCGCTTCTCCACCGACGTCACCGCCGGCATCACCGTCGGCGTCATCGCCCTGCCGCTGGCCATCGCTTTTGCGATCGCATCCGGCGCAAAACCGGAAGCGGGCATCTTTACCGCGATCATCGCCGGATTCATCATCTCGGCGCTGGGCGGCTCGCGCGTGCAGATCGGCGGCCCGACCGGTGCGTTCATCGTCATCGTTTACGGCATCATCACCCAGTATGGCTACGCCAACCTGCTGATCTGCACCCTGATGGCGGGTGTGATACTGCTGGCGATGGGACTGACGCGCATGGGCAGCATGATCAAGTATTTCCCGCGCCCGCTGATCATCGGCTTCACCAACGGCATCGCGGTGCTGATCATCTTGAGTCAGGTGAAGGATTTTTTCGGGCTGCAGGGCGACCATCTGCCAGCGGAATTTTTCTCCAAGCTTGCCGTGATCTACCATTCCCTGCCCACGCTGGATGTGCTCACCCTGTTATTGGCACTGAGCTCGACATTATTGATCTGGTTTTATCCGAAATCCTGGGCACAAAAGCTGCCTTCACCCATCGTCGCACTGGTACTGGGGACTGTGGTTGTCGCGATGTTCGATCTGCCGGTGGAAACCATAGGCACGCGTTTTGGCGGCATTCCACAAGGCTTGCCGACGTTCGAACCACCCACATTAACTCTGGCCACACTGCGCCATTTGATCGCGCCTGCGATGACCATTGCGCTGCTCGGCGCGATCGAGTCACTGCTCTCGGCGGCGGTGGCGGATGGCATGATCGATGAAAGACATGACCCGAACCAGGAGCTCATCGCCCAGGGCATCGCCAACATCGTCGTGCCATTCTTCGGCGGCATCCCGGCGACCGGTGCTATCGCACGCACCGCAACCAACGTTCGCGCAGGTGCCACCAGTCCTATTTCCGGTATGGTGCATGCACTCACTTTGCTCATCATCGTGCTGGTCGCTGCGCCGCTGGCCAAGAACATCCCGCTCGCCACCCTGTCCGCCGTGCTGCTGATCACCGCGATCAACATGGCCGAGTGGCATGGATTCCGCACCTTGCACAAATATCCGTTTAGCGACAGTGCCGTGCTGGTCGTGACCTTTCTGCTCACGGTCGTGTTCGGCCTGACCGTGGCCGTCGAGATCGGACTGTTCATCGCCGTGTTCTCTTTCATGCAGCGCATCACTGCGCTCACGCACGTCAGCGTCGCGGAAGAATCGCCGCACCCGGACGACGGAGAAGAGACGATCATGCGCAAGGCCGTACCCAAAGGCGTAGTAATCTACCGCGTGTTCGGCGCGCTGTTCTTCGGCGCGGCAGACAAGCTGGAAACCATCCTGCAACAAAGCCATACCGAACCGGAAGTGCTGATCCTGAAGATGCACGAGGTAATCAGTATGGACAGCAGCGCGCTGCACACACTTGAACATCTGTATGGCAAACTGCGCAAACATGACAAGCATCTCATCCTGTGCGGTCCCCACACGCAACCGTATTTCCTGATGCATCAGACAGGATTCTTCGAAAGGTTAGGCAAAGAGAATGTAGTGGCTAATTTAAATGAAGCATTGCGACGCGCGCGGGAATTGCTGAAAGAGTAGCCGGTATCGATTGTAATGTGAGGGCACGATTGGCGGCTTCGTGCCAGAAGCGAAAATTGGCGACCTTTTGCTAACAACACCGTGCGGTAACTTCGTCTTAAATTATTTGCGGCTTTAATAGCAGTTACCAGTGCTGCATACTCAACCAGGCTCAATATCGACTGATAATAATGCAATGGGGCTAAGTCAATTACCGATAAATTAAATGGATCCCTGTAACATCTGGTCTGAATATCAATGCCTCTTGTTTAGAAAGCACTCGATTGGATTTTATGTCGAAGTAGATGAATTTTTTGTTTATTTTGTGCACCATACATATCACAGGATCTCCTGATGGTTTTTTAAACTGCGTATAAAGATGCTCCCAGTTTTGTTTCTCCATGGCAAATTTACTCATGATCTAATCCTTCTGCTCGAAAATAACTCGCATTTTTCAAGAATAACGTGAAGAAACTGTATTTACAGAACGCGGGTTCAAGTTTGAAGTGCAACGCCTGACTTGAAGAATAGCTGACTGGGTGTTTTGTATTCAAGTCTTTTTCTGGGTCGGTTGTTCATTCTTGTCATTGCCGTATCAATCTCCTGTTGTGTAATGGTGGTGAAGTCCCGGTTCTTTGGGAAGTACTGTCGTATCAACCCGTTCGTATTCTCGTTAGTGCCTCGCTCCCATGACGAGTAAGGGTGCGCGA